>CACNAI010000019.1 GCA_902618335.1 uncultured Prochlorococcus sp.
AATACCATTGCCAATAGTTCCTCCAAGAATAAAGCTATAAGAATAAAGATCGAATGAGTTTAAAGTATTTTTTCTAATAATTAAATAAATAAGGATAATTGAAAAAAAAATACTTATTAAAGACAAAAATATCCTACTACCACTAAATATATTAAACGCTGCACCGTAATTTTTTACAAAGTCTAATTTGAATAAAAGAAAATCTTTATTAATAAATAAGTTTTTATTATAAAACATTAAATATTTCGTATATTGATCTATTAGAACAATAAAAATACTTAAAGATAAAAAATATAATTTTGTTTGTATTTTATTAATCATTATTTGCTACGTTTTAAACGTTCTATAGGTTTAATAAGTAATAAAAGTGGAAAAAGCATTAAAAAATGATATCCAATCTTACCTAATGAGTATTTCCCTAAATTATATAAAAATAAATTAAATTGACTGTGGAATATAATTTGTATGAAGTTGAAAAATATACCAGTTAAATGCATAGTACCTATTGCTATAAATCCATTTTTTAAAAAGTTTCCAACGTTTATCTTCTTTATTGTATTTAAATTATCAATTATTTTGATTAATGGATATAAACCTAATAAATAACCAAAATTTGGAGTGAGTAAATAACCTATTGAACCTCCTTGATGAAAGACAGGAAATATAAATAATCCCAAAATTATATATAAAGAAAATGCTTTGAAAACAACTTTTTTATGAAATATAAGTGTTAATAAAATTATTGTTGGTATTTGCCATGTGATTGGAAACTCAAGGGCATTACTAGATTTATTGATAAAAGGTAGTGGAATATAAACAGGTAACATTGATGTTATTACTAGTGATTGAAGACTCACGAGTATCTCAATTAATTTATAAAAATTGAGCATTATTATAAATTCTGTTTATAAACTTCTCAATGCAACAATCGGATCTAATTTAGAAGCTCTTTTCGCAGGTAAAACGCCAAAGATTAAACCTATTGATCCTGAAATGATCATGGTGGAAAAAGTAGTTGTAATCCCTACTGATGCAGGAAGTGGTGTTATCAGAGATAAAAGAAAAACCCCTGATAGTCCAGTTGTTGTTCCAATTAATCCTCCAATTGTAGATAAAATCAATGCCTCAATTAAAAATTGAATTAATATATCTGACTGTTTAGCACCTATTGCTTTTCTAAGTCCAATTTCTTCAGTCCTTTCGCTAACAGATACGAGCATAATATTCATAATTCCTATGCCTCCAACCACTAAAGATACTGCTCCAATACCAGCCAATAAAAACGTTAGTCCACTTGTTATGTTGGTTACTATATTCAATGCATCTTCTTGTGATCTAACTGCAAAGTCATCATCTCTGATTATTTTATGTCTTTGCCTTAATAAGTTTGTAATCTGAAATTTAGCAGCACTAGTAGCATTTTTATTTATCGCTTCAACACTAATGAAGCTCAAACTTACTCCAAAAGTCGGGTCCTTCCCTGTAATCCTATTGACCATGGTGGTTAATGGAATATAGGCATTTTTGTCTTGATTACTGCCAAATACAGCACCTTTTGGTTTTAATATTCCGATAATTTCATAAGTGTGGTCTTTAATTCTGATTTTTTTTCCAAGTGATGATGATTTATCTTTGAAAAATTCGTCTTTAAGATCAGGACCTATTACAACATAACTTCTTGCGCTATTAACATCACTTTTTGATAAAAAT
This sequence comes from uncultured Prochlorococcus sp., assembly GCA_902618335.1. Taxonomy (GTDB): domain Bacteria; phylum Cyanobacteriota; class Cyanobacteriia; order PCC-6307; family Cyanobiaceae; genus Prochlorococcus_A. The sequence continues at coordinate 1,711 of CACNAI010000019.1, forward strand.
CTTCCCTTATCAACTTCAAAGCTTCTTACTTCAAGAAATTCAGGAGTAACTCCAGCAATTGATATGTTTAGGCTTTTAGAATTTGATTGCACTATTTCGTTAGCAGAAATTTGTGGAGCAACTTTTTTAACTGTTGGGACTTGATTACTTATTGCAACTGCATCTTCTAAAACTAGGTTTTTAGGAAATGAAATACCTCTTCTTCTTGTGTCATTATTTCCCGGAACTATGAATAATACATTTGCACCTAAATTACTTAATTGGTTTTTTGCTAATGTTTGAGCACCTCTACCAAGTCCAACAAGTGTAATAACTGATGCATTTCCGATAATTATCCCAAGCATTGTTAATGAACTTCTCAATTTGTTCGAGACTAAAGTTTTTGTGGCCATGCCCAAGGCTTCTTTTATTGAGATATTCCTAGACATATTTATATTTATCTATTGCATCATCATCTTCAATTTGTCCCATGTATATAACACCTTCATTAAGCTGCAGTGTAATAAGGTCGCCATTACTAATTTGATGATTATCAATATTTTCTAAATTACAAATTGTAGAAATCTTTTTATTATGATTGTTAAACAAAGCATAAACATCATTTACATTTTGGTTAGTAACAATACCTGCAATATCTTTACTCAGTGGAATATTTTTCATTAATTCCTCGGGAACAAATAATATTTCTCCGGGACAAATTAAGGACATATCAAGATTATTTTTTATTATTCTTGCTTTACCTGTAACACCGATTTCTCCTATTGAAATTCCTCTTGATACAATTTTGCGAACTAAACCGACTTTTATTAAATCTGTAGAGCCGCTAATGCCAGTTAAAGTGCCTGCAGTTTGAACTACTAAATCTCCTTGATTTAGTATCCCCATCTCCTGAGCAATTTGCATAGCTAAACTAAATGTTTTTGCTGTTCTTTCATCATTTTTAACTACTATGGGAGTTACACCCCAAACAAGTTGCAATCTTCTAGCTACACTCCTTTCTGTAGTAGTTGCCAATATAGGTGTTGGTGGTCTGAATTTGCTTACATTTCGAGCAGTAGAGCCTGATTTAGTTAAAGGAATTATTGCTCCAGCATCAAGTTGTCTAGCTATATTACTTACTGCTGCACTAATAGCATTGGGGATGGTACTAGGTAAGTGGCTATCAATAGCCTTAAGTGGATAATCTCTTTCGATTCTTCTTGCTATGGTTGCCATCGTTTCTACTGCCTCTACAGGATAATCTCCTACTGCAGTTTCGTTTGAAAGCATTACTGCATCAGTTCCATCAAGAATTGCATTGGCAACATCACTAACTTCAGCCCTAGTTGGTCTTGGATTCGAAGCCATAGAATCAAGCATTTGAGTGGCTGTTATTATTGGGATTCCTAAAGTATTAGCTTTTCTTATTAATTCCTTTTGTAAAAGAGGAACCTCTTCAGCAGGCATTTCTACTCCTAAATCCCCTCTTGCAACCATAACCCCATCACATAATGGCAATACAGTATCAATTTGATCAATTGCTTCAAATTTTTCTATTTTTGCTACTACAGGAGTTGAATGCCCATTTTTATTTATTAAATCTTTAATCTCATTTATATCTGACGGATTTCTTACAAAACTTAGGGCTATCCAATCGACTCCTTCAGATAAACCAAATTTTAAATCCTCTTCGTCTTTTTTTGTTAAGGCTTTTACTGATAATTGAACATCTGGAAAATTTACACCTTTATTATTCGAAAGAACCCCACCTACAGTTACAAGACACTCTAAAAGATTAGCTTTCATATCTACTTTATCTACTATCATTTCTATTTTGCCATCATCTAATAATATTCTTTTTCCTTTGGTAACTTCTTGAGAAAGTTTGTCGTAGGTAACGTTTGCAATAGTATTTGTACATTCAACTTCATTCGATGTCAGTGTAAATTTATCTCCTTTCTTAACTTTTACTGGACCATCTTTAAAGCGTCCTAATCTTATTTTAGGGCCTTGAAGATCTTGTAATATTCCAATATCTATATCTAACTTTTTTGATACTTCTCTTATAGTTTTTATCCTCTCAGAATGATCCTTATGATCTCCATGTGAGAAATTTAATCTGAATGTTGTTACTCCAGCTTTAATTAAATCAGTAATTACCTCTTCAGATTGAGTTGCAGGACCAATAGTTGCTACTATTTTTGTTCTTCTTTTTAAATCAATATTCGACATATATAGATAATATTGCTAGATATAAATAAATTTACCATACCCAAAGTTAGTTATTTAAGTCATGGATTTTAAAACTTATCAGAAAAAAGCAAGGGAAACAGCACAATATCCAAATTTAGGCTCAAATAATATTTATCCAACTCTTGGTTTAGTTGGAGAGGCTGGTGAAGTAGCAGAAAAAGTAAAAAAAGTTATAAGAGATAAAAATGGAATATTTGATTACGAATCTAAATTAGGTATTAAAAAAGAACTTGGAGATGTATTGTGGTACATTTCAAATCTTTGTACAGAGTTAAATTTCAATTTAGAGGATGTTGCATTACAAAACCTTGAAAAATTAAAATTAAGGGCTGCTAAAGGTAAGATAAGTGGTTCAGGAGATGATAGATAAATTTAGCTATATCCAAGGCTTGCGTACTGGAGATTTGTAATTAAGTTTTGAATAACATTTAAAAGTAGAAAAGCTAATAAAGACGAAATATCAAATCCACCTATTGGAGGGATAATACCTCTAAAAATATTTAAATAAGGATCTGTGATAGAAGTTAATGCAGATAAAACACCGTTATTCCAATCAATACCTGGGAACCATGTAAGTAAAATTCTGATAATTAATATGAAGGAGTAGATTGATAAAGTTTGACCAAGGACTGCAAAAATCTCAGATAACATTATCTTGACGTAATTTAATTTAATTTATTCTAACATTTACATTTTATTGCTGCATATTATTTCGACTTCCTATTTTTGAGAGATATTCATTACTCACGGCAAAAGTCTGAAAAAACTTTTCAGATAATGATAGCCAATATGACCTACCATCTTTTTGTTTACGTTTTACAATAAACTTCTTTTCTAATAATTCTTTAATATGATCATAAGCTCCTGAACCTCTAAGAATTATAAGATCTGATTGTAGGATCTTTTTTTTGATTGCAATGGTTGCCAATGTTCTTAATTCGGATGTTTTCAAATCAGAAGGTAGTAAATCATCGACAAATTCATTAAGACTAGATTTTAGTTCGAGACAAAAGCTATTATTAACTTCATTTAATTCAATTGCTGACTTTGGATTAGAGTATTTATTTTTTAGATCTTTAATTGCATCATTTATTGAATTGATATCAGAATTAGTAATTTCTGAAAGATCCTTTTTTGTTATTGGTCTTCCTTTCAAATATAGAACAGCTTCAACTTTAGTAACTAGATCTATATCAGATATTGGCTTGGAATTAAGATCAGATTGATTGATTTTTTATTACCGAAATCTTTCCTAATTTACCTTAAATTTAATCTGATGCACCAAGGAATAATTTATATGTATCGTTTTGAGTTTCATCCCAGAATTTATAGCCTAGAATTCTGACAAATTTATTCCACTCTAAAATTTCATTTCTATCGATTAAAACTCCTATAACAATTTTCCCTACATCAGCACCATAATTTCTATAGTGAAATACACTTATCGACCAATTAGATTTCATATTATTTAAGAAATTTATTAATGCTCCAGGTCTCTCAGGAAACTCAAATCTATATAAAAGCTCTACAAAGTTTCTATTATTCATTTCTTTGAAATTCTTTGGTAATCTACCGCCTACCATATGTCTGAGATGATTTTTAGATAACTCATCATCGCTTATGTCAATAAATGAGTACTCGGAATTGCTAAATACATTTAAAAGATTTTTTTTATCAATTAATCCATATACTTGAACTCCTACAAAGATCTGAGCATTCATAGAATTTGACATTCTATAGCTAAATTCAGTTAAATTTCTATTATCAAGTAATTTACAAAAATCAATTAAGCTACCAGCACGTTCAGGAATTTCAACAGCCATCATTACTTCTTTACACTCACCTAGCTCTGCTCTTTCAGCCACAAATCTAAGTCTCTCAAAATTCATATTTGCACCACATGCAATCGCAACCATTTTTTTATTTAAAAGATTCGAATTCAAAATATCTTTTTTCATTCCTGCAATTGATAATGCCCCTGCTGGTTCTAATATTGATCTAGTATCCTCAAAAACATCTTTTATAGCAGCACATATTTCATCAGTATTAACTGTAATCATCTTATCTATATATTTTCTTGCGATATCAAAAGTATTTTTACCAATTTTTTTTACCGCTACTCCATCTGCAAATTGTCCCACTGAAGATAATTCCACAATTTTTGATTCTTCCAAGGATTTTGTCATTGCGTCTGCGTCTTCAGGTTCTACACCAATTATTTTTACTTCAGGCCATATTTCTTTTATGTATGAAGATATTCCTGATATCAATCCACCGCCTCCAACAGCAATATAAATTGCATAAGGTTTCTCCTTTAATTGCTGTTCAATTTCAATAGCTATAGTTCCTTGTCCTGCAATTACATCTGGATCATCAAAAGGATGAATAAAACATAAATTTCTTTCTTTGCTAATCCTTATTGCCTCTTTATAAGTTTCGTCATAGTTATCACCAAATAATATAACTTTTGCTTTCAAATTTTTTACTGCATTAACTTTAACTTGAGGTGTAGTGATGGGCATTAATATTGTTGCTTGGCAATTTAATTTGAGAGCACTAAGTGCAACTCCTTGAGCATGATTACCAGCACTTGAAGTAATTACTCCTTGAGCAAGTTGAGAATTGGTAAGCTTACTCATTTTGTTATATGCACCCCTTATTTTGAATGAAAACACATCTTGAAGATCTTCTCTTTTTAGAAAAACTTCATTATTAAGTGTATTACTTAAATTATGAGCTTTCTCTAGTGGTGTTTTTTTTGCTACTTCATAGACTTCAGCTTGAAGTATTTTTTCAAAATAATCATTCATATATATATTTTTAGCATTAATTATTAATCTAATAAAACATTACATGATCTATTTCAAAAAAAATACTCATTTTGCACCTCGACGTTTTAGATTATATAAATACCAATATTTGTTAAATGCTTTTAAGTGAGTTAAGTCATCCAAATCAACTTCATGGCTTAACAGTTTCACAATTAGAGGAAATTGCTTGTCAAATTAGAGAAAGACATCTTCAAGTAGTATCTACAAGTGGTGGACATCTTGGTCCTGGATTAGGTGTAGTTGAGCTTACATTGGCTTTATATCAAACTCTTGATCTTGATTCCGATAAAGTTGTTTGGGATGTAGGTCATCAAGGTTATCCTCATAAATTAATAACAGGACGTTTCAGTCAATTTGATTCCCTTAGACAACAGAATGGTGTAGCTGGATATCTCAAAAGAAGTGAAAGTAAATTCGATCATTTTGGAGCTGGACATGCTAGCACATCTATTTCTGCAGCCTTAGGAATGGCAATAGCTAGAGATAGAAAAGGTGAAAATTATAAATGTGTCGCTGTTATTGGAGATGGAGCATTAACTGGAGGAATGGCATTAGAAGCTATAAATCATGCAGGTCACTTACCAAATACTCCTTTAGTCGTAGTACTAAACGATAATGACATGTCTATTTCACCTCCAGTTGGAGCCCTTTCTTCTTATTTAAATAAGGTTAGAGTTAGTCCCCCATTGAAATTTTTGTCCGATAGTGTTCAAGAAAGTGTAAAAAATATTCCATTAATTGGTAAAGATATTCCAGAAGAACTAAAAAATATTAAAGGAAGCGTTAGACGTCTAGCAGTACCAAAGGTTGGAGCTGTTTTTGAAGAACTTGGATTCACATATATGGGTCCTATTGACGGACATGACATTGGAAATTTAATTAATACTTTTAACGCTGCTCACAAACTTAAAAAACCTGTACTTGTTCATGTTGTCACAACAAAAGGAAAAGGTTATCCTTATGCAGAAGCTGATCAGGTTGGATATCATGCACAGTCAGCATTTGATCTAACAACTGGAAAATCTATTCCATCAAAGAAACCTAAACCTGTTAGTTATAGTAAGATATTTGGTCAAACCTTATTGAAAATATGTGAACAAGATAGCAAAGTTGTTGGTATTACAGCAGCAATGGCTACAGGGACTGGTTTAGATATATTGCAAAGAAATATTCCAGATCAATATATCGATGTAGGAATAGCAGAACAACATGCTGTCACTCTTGCGGCAGGAATGTCGTGCGATGGTCTTAAACCTGTTGTAGCTATTTATAGTACTTTTCTTCAACGAGCATTCGATCAATTAATTCATGATGTTGGTATCCAAAATTTACCTGTATCGTTCGTACTTGATAGGGCTGGCATAGTTGGAGCTGACGGTCCTACTCACCAAGGTCAATACGATATCAGTTATATGAGATCTATACCAAATTTTGTATTGATGGCCCCAAAAGATGAATCTGAATTACAAAGAATGTTAATAACTTCAATTAACCATAACGGTCCAACTGCACTAAGAATACCAAGAGGTTCAGGATTAGGGGTGGCTGTAATGGATGAGGGTTGGGAACCTTTGAATATAGGCGAAGCTGAAATACTTGAAGAAGGAGAAGATATTTTAATTATTGCTTATGGATCAATGGTTGCATCAGCTATTGAAACATCGAGGATCCTAAAAAATATGAACATTAATGCATGTATTGTTAATGCAAGATTTGTAAAACCTCTAGATAAAAATCTTATTATGCCTTTAGCAAGTAGGATTCAAAAAGTTGTAACTATGGAAGAAGGAACCTTAATAGGTGGATTTGGTTCTGCAATAGTTGAATTACTTAACGATAATGAAGTAAACATTCCTGTATACAGAATAGGTATACCCGATGTTTTAGTTGATCATGCTTCACCTGACCAGAGCAAAGAAAAATTAGGACTTATGCCTGATCAGATGGCAGATAAAATTGTAAAGAGATTTAAGTTAAATAACTAAAAATTTAATAAATAAATTTTATAAAACACCACGTGAGGCTAATCCTAAGATTGCACCAATACCGAAAATATGACCTAGGCAATTAGCACCTACAACCGATGCGTGACTTAAACCACCATAGAATTTTGAATTAGGTATTTCAAAACCCTCGTTAGGTTTCCTTATTGTTGCTCTAGCAATTGCATAAGCAAAAACATTACATGCAATCATTACGACGGCACACTTTGGAGACCAAGAAAAAGTTGCTGGATCTGCAGCTGCAAATAATGTAGTAAACATAAAAATCGTTATTTTTATATATTCTCTAATACTTTTACCTAAAAAACACAAAATTGTAAAAGGTCTTAAGAGTTGTTTACTTCTAAGTTATTTAACATCTTTATAAATCCAAACAAAATAACAAAATCACTAAGAGTTAAGAAGGATTCTGCAAAACCATGAAGGAAGTCAACCTCAACAAGGGTTTTATCATAGTAATTTAGTGTAAAAATAGATACCAATATAGTTATGAATACAAATAAAACAGTTAAGGAAAATCCTGTTTTCACAAAATTATTAACAGATTTGATTTTATATAAGTAAAACAAAAATATTGCATATGGAATTATTGATACTGCGAACAATAATGTGTTATCAATTGAACCTAATATTTCTATAAATTTAAAAAATAAATCATTCATAAGTCTCTTTTTCTCTGAAAATCTTTATTGCAGCTAAGGCTAATGTTGAATTTCCTATAAATGTAAATATTCCTTGAAGTGATACTAAACCGTAAAGATTTTCTTGGTTGTCATAGATATGCCAGGTGATCGCACACATAGCACCTATTAAGTTTGGGACCATAGCGAGGCTTAACCAAAAAAATAAATTATATTTTTTATATGTTGCAATTTTGTTTATGACTAATATGGCAATAATCCATTCTATTACTGATGAGATATGTATTAACCAAGTTCCAAATGATAATTCGTGCAAAATCTTATATTTTTTTCTTTAAAACGTTGAGAACTTCTTTAGCATGATTTATAGGTAAAACACTAATCCATCTATAAGAAATTTTCCCATCTGGAGAAATCAAAAAAGTATTTCTATCTGAGAATGGAGGAATCCAGGAACCATATTTATCACTAATAATTCCGTCAGTATCAGATAATAAAGTGTAGTTAATGGATTTCTCGCTGCAGAAACTTTCATGAGAATCTTGATTATCAGCACTAATGCCAACAATTTCGGCATTATTTTTTGAAAAATCTTTTTTTAAATCTGAAAAACCTTTAGCTTCAAGAGTACAGCCTGCTGTAAAATCCTTAGGGTAAAAATACACAACAAGCCATTTACCTTGAAAATCTCTTAATTCCCAAGTTTTTTTTGTTTTTATGTTTTTATTAAAACCTTCTAATTGAAAGTTTGGAGCCATATCTCCAACTTCAGGAGCAAAATCAAAAGAGAAGGCTGAATTACAATTAAATAAGAGAATAAACGTAATAAATATACTTACAACTAAATTTCTCATCAAATTTAGAATTTTTTTAAATCAACTCCATTTGATTTAGCAAATTTATCTAAACCTACTTTTTGTATAGACTTTAGGGCTTTGGTACTTATTTTAATATTTACCCATTTTTTACCCTCTTCCCACCATAGTCTTCTTTTTTGTAGATTAACTTGCTGCAATTTTTTTGTACGAATATGTGAGTGACTCACTGCCATCCCGTTGTTAGCTTTTGCACCAGTAAGTTCGCAAACTCTTGACATATTTATTGAGTTATATCTTTTAAAATCTTAACACATGACTCAATTTGTTGAATTAAGCAATTCTGAAATTAATTCGGCATTATTATTTTGTAAATTAATTATCTGCTCTTGATCTAATCCACCAACGGAAAGCTTAGCCATATCATAAACATGATTAGCAATTTTAGATGCCAATGGATTTTCAATAGAATCTTTTTTATCAATAATTATTTTGTTGCCTGTTATTTTATTAAGACCAACAATAAGTGGATGTTCTTTGTTAATTAAGAGCACGTGATATTCAGGTAAGCCAGGCATTTTTTGTTCCATGTAAGCTCCCATATCATTAATTCTTCTCATTTGTTCTGGAAGCAAGATCATCGCTGGTGGAGCATCTTTACTTGAAAGTGACTGCACTTTAACTGTTACTTTCTCATTGTTAAGGGCCTTAACTATCGTATCTCTAAGATTATCTGTATTTGATTTGCCATCTTTATCTACAATTTCTTTAGATTCTTTATCTTCTAGTTCATTTATTTCTGAATCAACTCTTTGGAATTGATAATCTTCATTTTTACTTTCCAACCATGGAAGAAATTGTGCGTCAATTAAGGGATCTGATTTAATAACTTCTTTATTATCAGATAAACAGATATTTAATGCACTAGATTGTGCGATCAAATCTGAACAGTAAATTATTTTTTTAGAATCAGTTAATTTATTTCGTTCTTTGTAATTTGCGAGAGTTGTGAAGTATTTATCATTTGACTTGATGAGGGATTTATTTTCAATATCTTTAGTTACGTCTTTCTCTGAATTTATTATTGTTTCGAAAATAATACTGTTATTGACTAAATCAGCAAATTTTTCATCTTCGATAGCACCAATTTTAATAAAAGCAGAGATTGAATCCCAAATTTCAGCATAAAATTCTGGAGAATTTTTTATAAGATCCTTCAGTTTATTAGCGATTTTTTTTGAAATAAATGATGATATAGACCTTACTTTTCTATCTGTTTGTAATGCACTTCTACTAACATTGAGTGGTATATCTGTAGAGTCAATAACTCCTCTTAGAGGTAAAAGATATTTTGGTACTATTTCTTTAATTGAATCGCTTACAAATACTTGATTGCAAAATAGTTTTATTTCTCCCTTTTCCCAATCAGCTCTACCTGACAACTTTGGAAAATACAATATTCCTTGTATATCATACGGATAATCTGTATTTAGATGAATCCATAACAGTGGATCTCCCTGGAAAGGATAAAGGTATTTATATAACTCAATATAATCTTGATCTTTTAATTCACTAGGTTGTTTTCTCCAAGGAGGATTTTTTTTATTAATTGTCTCACCTTCAAGTAACACATCTATTGGCATAAAGTCACAATATTTTTTTATTAGTGATTTAATCCTTTCAGGCTCGATGAACTCTTTTTCTTCTTCAAGTAGGTGAAGAATCACATCTGTACCAACTGTATCTCTTTCTGATTCCTCTAATGTGAAATTTGGCGATCCATCACAAGACCATTTGAAAGCTTTTGAATCCCCAATTGCCGATTTAGTTAATATGTCAACTCTATCTGCCACCATGAAACTTGAATAAAAACCTAGACCAAAATGACCTATGAATTCATCATTATCTTTTTTGTATTTTGTTAGGAATTCTTCTGCACTAGAAAATGCAACTTGATTTATGTACTTCTTTATTTCTTCATCATTCATTCCAATTCCATTATCGGAAATTGTTAACGTATTTTTTTCACGGTTAATTGTTATTTTTACTTGAGCCTCCTCAGTATTCTCGCAATCACCTGCCATAGAGGCCATTCTTCGTTTACTTATTGCGTCAACGCCATTACTAACAAGTTCTCTTAAAAAGATTTCATGGTCAGAATATACTGCCTTCTTGATAATTGGGAAAATATTCTCGGTATTAATACGAATTTCGCCTTTTTCCATTTAAAAAAAAATCAAACATACAAATCCTATTTCTTAAAAACTAGTTAATCAAGTTTAATTAGGAGTATTGTCCGAACAATATATGAATTAAAAGTTAAATAAATTTTTAAAGGCTTTATTTAACCCACAAAATCTCACTACAATTATTTTCTTTCATAATTTGATTTGCTTTAGCCAAGTCATCACATGGATTTAAATGTAATACAGCAATATTTCCTTTTTTCTGTTGTACTTTTTGCTCATTCATACCTTTTTCTAACAAATAAGAATCTTTAAACATCAATAAAATCTTTTTTTTATCTGTCTTTTCTTCTTTAATTAAATTTCTTAAAATGTCTACTGAAATTGTAAATCCAATCCCGTTATATATTTTCTCATTAGGACTAAAAGATCTTACTAACTCATCATATCTTCCTCCTTTCGCGATGATGCTTTTATTTTTACCATTATCCCCTATTAGTTGAAAAACTATTCCTTCATATAAATTCAAGTGAGGTTGAAAAGTGGGATCAAGTTGTAATTTAACACTATATTTATTTGATATTTTTGATAATGTTTCAAATAAAAAATTTAAGTCATCTAAAGTTTTACTAGTGCCATATATGGATTTTAATTTTTTTAATATTGCAATGGGTTCTCCTCGTGTGAATAAAAGATCTTTAAGAATATATTTATCATCTTCATCTATTCCAATTTTTGATAAATTATCATGATCAAAATTAACCAGACTTTTCTTAATTTCTTCAAAATTATTATTCTTATATTTGTTCAGTATCAAGTCCATTATTTTTGTGGTACTAACTAGTAGACTTAAATTACAATCATCCTTCAAATTAATATTATCGATTGCATCAAACAAAATATTAATAACTTCAATTTCTGGACATTTTGTATCATATCCAATTAATTCAATACCACTCTGCAATTTTTCTTGTAACTTTAATGAATTTTTATTATTTTGTTTTTTATCAAAGACCATTCCATTTGTGAATAACCTTATAGGTCTTTTCTTATTTATTAATCTAGTAGATGACAATTTAACAATTGATGTTGTCATTTCTGGCCTAAGACATAATGAATTATTACTTACTATTCCTACAACCTGATTTTCGTCAATAACGCCACGACCTTTTATCGTTTCTAAAGTATTTATAAATGAGGGTGAAACCTCTTCATAACCCCATAGTTTATAAATACTATTTAAATTATTTATGATGTTTGTATTATTTTTTACATCGACTAATTTAATTTCCTTTATATCTGTCATTTTAATATTTAACTAACTTTAGGTATAGAGATTTTTTTTAAATGGAGAGACTTTATCCAGTTCATTTTTTAATTCATTCTCAAGACTGGGAGAACAAGCTAAAATTCTTCCTGAACTTAAATTAAATTCGCCTGATGGATAATCAGAAATAATACCACCAGCCTCTTTAACAATAATAGCACCGGCCGCTAGGTCCCATACTTCTAGTCCTCTTTCCCAGTATCCATCTACCTTACCTGCCGCTACAAATGCTAGATCAATTGCTGCTGCACCTCCTCTTCTAACTCCTCTAGTTTTATGTGTTAAATAACAAAATTCAGCATAATTATTATCTTCTGTCTCAAATCTGTCATAAGAGAAACCAGTTACAAGTAAACTATCAGAAATATTAGAGGGATTCGACACTTTAAGTTCACTATCATTGCAAAATGAGCCTAAACCTATACAAGCTGAATATAGTTCATTTAAATAAGGTACTGATATAGCCCCTATAATTGGCTTATTTTTGTACACAAGACCAATAGAAGTACCAAAAAAAGGATATCCATGGGAATAATTTGTTGTACCGTCTAATGGGTCTATACACCAAGTTAAATCCGAAGATTTAGTTAATTTACCCGATTCCTCTGCATTTATAGATATGTTTGGAGTCTCTTCTATTAAATATTCTTTTATTTTATTTTCAACTTCCAAATCTACATTGGTAACTAGATCACCCTTCCTACCCTTTGATGATATTTTCTGAATTTTATTGTAATTAACTTTTAAAATTTCATTACCAATTTGAGCAGAATTCTTGGCTATTTCATACAAATTGGATAAGTTTACTTGATTTGCAAGTTTCTCTATTTCACTTAATTCAAACATGATAGTTAATCTTCCTCAAATTCCCAAGGTGGTGCAACTCTTGTATTTCCCCTCCCAAAATATTGTCCAAATTGTAAATCGTATACTTCATCTTCATATGTAGTTTCAACCTCAAGATCTGAAGTTGCTTTGGCAACACAAAGAAGAGCATATCCTTTGGCTTTTAAAGCTTGAGATACACCCATGGCTTCAGGTTGTTGCAAGGTGCCAAATTTAATTTTAACTGCACAACTTGTACAGCAACCATTTCTACATGAATATGCAAGCTTGAAACCTTTCTTTTCAAATTCTTTAAGTATATATTCATCACTATTAACCTGCTCTTGGTAAACCTTTCCGGTTTCCTTATTTTTAATAGTAACTGTGAAAGTCTTTTTCAAATAACTTAACTCAAAAATGGGATGATAAAGGGTTAAAATAATTATCTTGGGAGAGGTGGCCGAGTGGTTGAAGGCGCAGCACTGGAAATGCTGTATAGGGGCAACTTTATCGAGGGTTCGAATCCCTCTCTCTCCGTTTTATATTAGTTTATATTGGTTAACTGCATCAACGAAAGTGTATTTAAAGAATGTTTTAAAAAAGATAGTAATCTTTTTGACAAGTTATAAATAATCTTATTTATTTAAATTAAGTTGAAAATATTTGATTTTTACTATTATATGTAAATATCTAAGATAAAAATTAATTTAATTATCAGTAAATTTTGCTTTAATTTAGCGATCTAAAATCATGGGGCAAATAGTTGGAATTGATTTAGGTACTACTAACTCTGTTGTCGGAGTTATAGAAGCTGGTCGTCCAGTTGTTATTGCAAATTCTGAAGGTTCTAGAACTACTCCTTCAATAGTTGGATTTACAAAAGATAAAGAAATAGTTATAGGAGACCAAGCTAGAAGACAACTTGTCCTAAATCCTAAGAATACCTTTTATAACCTAAAAAGATTTATTGGTAGTGACTGGGATGAATTAGATGAGAATAGTATTTCTGTTCCTTATAACGTAAAGGCTAATACCACTGGAAGCGTTAGGGTTCTTAGTCCAAATACAGAAAGAGAGTATGCACCAGAAGAATTAGTGAGTTCATTAATCAGAAAATTAATTAATGATGCTGAAACATATCTTGGAGATACTGTTAACTCTGCTGTTATTACAGTCCCTGCTTACTTTAATGAATCACAAAGGCAAGCTACAAAGGATTCTGCAATATTAGCTGGTATTAAAGTAGATAGAATACTTAATGAACCTACAGCTGCTGCTCTAGCTTACGGTTTTGAAAAAAGTTCCTCTAATAATGTTTTGGTTTTTGATTTAGGAGGAGGGACGTTTGACGTTTCATTATTAAAAATTGCCAATGGTGTATTTGATGTTAAAGCCACGTGTGGTGATACGCAGCTAGGAGGAAATAATTTTGATTCAAAAATAGTAGATTGGCTTGCTGAAAAATTTCTTGCTAACCATAATATTGATCTAAGAAGGGATAGACAAGCTTTACAGAGACTAACTGAGGCAGCTGAAAAAGCTAAATGTGAATTGTCAGGATTGCAAAAAACAAAAATATCTTTACCATTTATCACGACAAGTAAAGAGGGGCCGTTACATATTGAAGAAACCCTAGACAGAAAGGTGTTTGAATCATTATCACAAGATTTACTAGATAGATTATTAGAGCCTGTGCAAATAGCTTTAGATGATTCAGGATGGAATGCTGAAGATATTGATGAAGTAGTTCTTGTGGGTGGAAGCACAAGAATCCCAATGGTTCAACAATTAGTCAAGACTCTTGTTCCTAAAGATCCTTGTCAATCCGTTAATCCAGATGAGGTGGTTGCAATTGGTGCTGCCATACAATCAGGAATAATTAGTGGTGATTTACAAGATTTGCTTTTAAATGACGTTACCCCCTTATCTTTAGGTTTAGAAACTATTGGTGGTCTTATGAAGATACTTATTCCTCGTAATACTCCAATACCAGTTAGACAATCTGATGTTTTTAGTACTTCGGAAGCTAATCAATCATCAGTGGTTGTTCAAGTAAGGCAGGGAGAAAGACCTTTGGCATCTGAAAATAAATCACTTGGTAAATTTAGACTTTCAGGAATACCTCCAGCTCCAAGAGGAATTCCTCAAGTTCAAGTAGCGTTTGATATTGATGCTAATGGTCTTTTAGAAGTAAGTGCAACTGATAGAACAACTGGAAGAAAGCAAACAGTTACAATTTCTGGAGGCTCTAATTTAAATGAACAAGAAATTAATTCGATAATTGAAGAAGCTAAAGCAAAAGCTAATGAAGATAGGAAAAGAAGATCTGTCATTGATAGAAAAAATAGTGCTTTAACTCTTATTGCTCAAGCTGAGAGAAGACTAAGGGATGCTTCCTTAGAATTTGGTCCTTATGGGGCTGAAAGACAACAAAGAGCCGTAGAATTAGCCATTCAAGATGTTGAAGATTATATCGATGATGATGATCCTCAAGAATTAGAAATTTCTGTAAGTTCGCTCCAAGAAGCATTATTTGGGTTAAACAGAAGATTTGCAGCGGAGAAGAAAACTGAGAATAATCCACTACAGGGTATTAAAAATACATTTGGATCATTAAAAGATGAACTCTTTTCAGATGATTATTGGGATGATGATCCTTGGGATAATCAAATGAATAGAAATTATAGAAATTCGAGGTATGGTAATTCTAGGGACGATGATCCATGGGACAATGACTACTTCCTCTAAGAAAGATTATTTGTCAATTTTGGGTTTATCCCCTGATTTTGATAATAAAGAACTTAAAAAGGCTTTTAGAAGGGAAGCAAGAAAATGGCATCCAGATTTAAATAAAAATGATCTTAATGCAGAAGAAAGATTTAAATTAATTAACGAAGCATACGAATATCTTCGTGATCCCAATAAAAGTAAAAATAGTACGGAAGAAAATATTCATGAAGATTACGAAAATAATAATTTCAAGACAGGTTTTCCTGATTTTCAAGATTATCTTGATTCATTATTTGGATATGAATATTCCGCAAAAAATTATGATGATTACGATAACCAATCATTTGAGGATGAATCCATAAATACTGATAATGATGAATTTAACAATTTTGAATACCCTACAACCTCTCCGGAAGAGCCGCCCCCAGTTAAACTACACCAAGATATTGAAACAGTTATTGAATTAACTCCTGATGAGGCCTTAAATGGAGCTTCAATTTTAATAGAGCTTGAAGATGAAACCGTAGTAGAGGTTGATACACCTCCTTTCGCTGGAGATGGATGGCGATTAAGACTTGAAAATATTGCAAGAGGAGGTAAAGATCATTATCTTCAGTTAAAAGTTCAAACGGAAAGTGGTTTAAGAATTGATGGTTTAAGAGTTCTTTATAAATTGGAGTTATTTCCTCATGATGCGCTTCTTGGTTGTGCAGTAGAAGTCCCTACCCTTAATGGAAATGTCACTCTTCAAGTCCCACCAAAATCATCTACGGGTAGAATGTTACGTTTAAAGGGTAGGGGTTTAACTTTCGAAGATAATATAGGTGATCAATATGTTGAAATCTTGGTAGTCATACCTGCTGATATTAATGATGAAGAAATTGCTTTATATACAAGATTACAAGAATTATCACTTTCTGATTCTTAATCAAATATTATATACATAGAAAAATCGATACTTATGAACATATTTGTTCTTTTATATAATTCAGGAACAGATAAGGAAGGAATCCATTCAATCGAACTTAAAGGAAGGACTATTGTTCTTATGTTTGAAGATAAGGATGATGCAACAAGATATTGTGGGCTACTAGAAGCCCAAGATTTTCCTTTGCCAACAGTTGAAATGATCAACATAGATGAAATCAAAGATTTCTGCATTAAATTAAATTATGAATGTAAATTAGTAGAAAAAAATTTCGTACCTAAAACCGCTGAAGATAGGTTATTAATTTCACCACCCCAGAAAAATCTAGAAGTTGAAAATTGGGAGGAAGATAAAAATAATAATAAAGATAACATTGATATAAATACCATTAAGGAAAACCTTGAAAAGTTGCTTTAGCTATTAAAATATTCATAAATTACTAAACAAATAAAACATGACAACTGCATTATTTGAAACAGAAGTTGGGGACATTAATATTGAACTTTTCTCTGACGACGCACCTAATACAGTTAAAAACTTCACGAGCCTGATTAGTGATGGTTTTTATGATGGTCTAGCATTTCACAGAGTTATTCCAGGATTTATGGCTCAAGGTGGATGTCCAAATACTCGTGATGGAGCATCTGGTATGCCTGGAACTGGCGGCCCTGGATATAATATTAAATGTGAGATCAATTCTAATAAACATCTAAAAGGTTCACTTTCTATGGCTCATGCAGGAAAGGATACAGGTGGTAGTCAGTTTTTCATTGTTTATGAACCACAGCCTCATCTCGAT
>CACNAI010000020.1 GCA_902618335.1 uncultured Prochlorococcus sp.
CAGGAAGAATTTAATTTTGATTTTGTATCAAAATAGAAATTAAAATTTAAAAATCAATTTAATATGGATGATTTAGCATATTGGCCTTCAGCCAAACCTCTTTCTAAAAAAGATAAATTTGCTAAAAATAGAGATTTTATTAAGAATCTTCATCATGTAGATCAAATTTGGGAAAAATTAAAATTTAACTGTGGTGATACTTTAGCTGTTTGCGATTTAAGAGGGAAATACAAAGAAAAATTTTCTTATTCTGAGCTGGCTGATTTAATAACAAAAGTCTCTTTTTCTTTTAAAAATTATGGTTTAGTAAAGGGTGATGTAGTTACAGTTATATCTGAAAATTCTCCAAGGTGGCTTGTCGTAGATCAAGGCTTAATGCGTTTAGGAGCTATAAATGCAGTGAGAGGTATTAATTCTCCTTCAGTAGAATTAGACTACATTATTGAGCACTCTAATTCAGTAGGCCTAATAGTTCAATCTAAGGAGATTTGGCTAAAATTAAACAACAAAGAACAATTAAAAAAAAGACTGAAATTTATAATCAATTTAGAAGATGAACAATTTGAAAGTTTAATAAGTTGGAGTAAATTTATAAGTTCAGTAGAAAAAGAAAATTCACAAAATAATATTCTTGAAAAATTTAATCCAGAAATTGATGACGTTGCTACTATTCTTTATACTTCTGGGACAACAGGAAAACCTAAAGGTGTCCCCTTGACTCATGCAAATTTTTTACATCAAATAATCAATTTAGCCTATATCGCTGATCCAGAACCCGGGACCTCTGTCTTGAGCGTATTGCCTATCTGGCATTCTTATGAGAGGAGTGCTGAGTACTTCTTTTTTTCATGTGGTTGTTCTCAGTACTATACAATTCCAAAATTTCTGAAAGATGATATTACACAAGTAAAACCTGTTGTCATGGCTACTGTACCAAGACTATGGGAGGCAATACATGATGGTTTTTTTCAGGCTTTGAAAAAAATGCCTTCCAAAAAACAAAAACTGATTAAGTTTTTGATATGTAATAGTTCAGTTTTCAAAAGAAGTCTAAGAAAGATAAGAAATTTAGATATCAATCAAACAACTTTTAAATCAAAAATTCCCTTACTAGGTTCTGTTATTGGCCGATATCCTTTACATAAATTGTCTACTATTTTTTTATGGCCGAATATTCTTAGACAACTATGCGGAGAAAAACTGAAATTTCCCATTAACGGAGGAGGTGCATTGCCAGAACATGTGGATCTTTTTTTTGAATCTTTAGGCGTAGATGTTTTGGTGGGATATGGGCTCACAGAAACTAGTCCAGTATTAACTTGTAGGAGAAGAGAATTAAATGTTAGAGGATCATCCGGTCAGCCTCTAGCATTTACCGAAATCAAAATAGTAAATGATGATAAAAAAAAGATTCTGAAGTTTAGAGAAGTCGGAAAAATTCTTGTTAAGGGACCACAAGTTATGAAAGGTTATCTTAATAACGAATTAGCTACAAAAAATGTTTTATCCAAGGATGGTTGGTTTGATACTGGTGATTTAGGTTTCCTAATACCAAATGGTTCCCTTTTTATTACAGGAAGAGCCAAGGATACAATAGTGCTATCAAGTGGTGAAAATATTGAACCGAATCCGCTTGAGACCGAAATCCTTAGTTCTGAATTTATTGATCAGATTCAACTAGTAGGACAAGATAAGAAATGTTTGACAGCCCTTGTAGTGCCTAATGTCGAATTGGTTAAAAACAAGTTTTTGGAAGAAGACCTTTCGAAATTAAACCTGAATAAGCAGATTGGTACATTTTTTAAATCAAAAATTAATAATTTGCTTAAAAGTCGATTAGGAGCAAGATCAGAGGAACAAATATTAGATTGTTATTTTGTTGATGCCTTTACTTTAGAAAATGGTTTGTTAACACAAACTCTTAAACAAAAAAGAAAAGAAATAGAAAAAAAATATTCATTACAAATAGAAAATATGTATGAAAATAAATTTAGTAAGAAAATTTGATTTGTTATATCTATATTGAAAAGGTAATTTAATTTTTTATGGAAACAAAAAACTCAATATCTATAAAGCGGTCAATAACTATTAAAGCTGTAGTTACACCAACCTGGAAGGAAGATGCTGAAAAAGAATTAAGTAAAGCAATTTCAAACATTGACCAGCAATTATCTCAACTTGAGCAGGAGGGGCAGCAAATAGTTAATAATATTAGATCCCAATCGGTAAATCCTCTAGATCCAAGAGTTCAAGAACAGGTTAGTCAGGTGCAACAACAAGTCGCAGCCAAACGAAATGAAATTGAAGAACAAAAAAGAAATCTACTTCAACAACAGAGTCAAGTTCGAGAATTAAAAATGGATGAAATTGTTGATCAAGGACAAGTGGATAGTTTCTGTGATGTCACTGTGGGCGACAATCTTATTAAAAAAATGCAAGTCTCAATTACTGTTAAAGATGGAGTTATTCAATCTATAGATAATAATTAAATAAAAGATTTAGTATTTTTAATAAAAATAAGTAAATCTTAATTACGAAAAGTTTAAATTATAATCGGTCTAAATTATTACTTTCTTAAGTTTTAAGAGTTCCCACTGTGAACATGATTTCGTATAATTAGATCAAGAGTTAAAAGGGTTCTCATTCATAAAAACTTTTGAAAGTTTGGTAAAAATCCCTTAAAACTTATGCAATAACAATTTTCTTATGTCTCACGAAATATTCATGCCTGCCTTGAGTTCTACTATGACGGAGGGCAAGATTGTGGAATGGTTGAAAAATCCGGGAGATAAAGTTGAAAGAGGTGAATCTGTCTTGGTTGTTGAATCCGACAAGGCAGATATGGATGTTGAATCTTTTCAAGATGGATATCTTGCAGCAGTTTTAATGCCTGCAGGCAGCACTGCACCTGTTGGAGAAACTATTGGTCTCATTGTAGAAAATGAAGATGAGATAGCTTCTGTTCAAGAACAAAATAAAGGAAATCAAACCGAATTCTCTACTTCAGACCAACTTGAATTGGTAAGCAATAAAACCGAAGAAAAACCAGTAGTTCAGACTGAAAATATCAAAAAAGAAGCACAAGAAGTCGTCTTAAAGAGTGAAAAGCCTGTACAATCTTTTAATAGCAATCAAATTAATGCCGCTACAAGTAATGTTTCTTCGAGGATAATTGCATCTCCAAGAGCTAAAAAACTTGCATCTCAAATGGGTGTTGATTTAGCCAAGGTTCATGGATCTGGGCCTCACGGAAGGATTCAAGCCGATGATATTTTAAAAGCTAATGGCCAACCTGTTTCCATACCTTGGATAGGAGAAGGAGGTTTTCCTGTAAGTATTCCTGGTTCAAATTTGGGAGTTGAAAGTAAACCAGAAACTTCAGGAATTAGTTTTGGTAATCCTGGAGAAACAGTTCAATTTAATACTCTTCAAAAAGCAGTAAATAAAAATATGGAATCTAGTTTAGATGTTCCATGTTTTAGGGTAGGTTACTCTATCAATACAGATAAATTAGATAATTTCTACAAAAAGGTAAAACAGAACGGAGTTACTATGACTGCTTTACTTGTAAAGGCAGTCGCAAAGACACTTAAGAAACATCCTCAAGTTAATTCAAGCTTTTCAGAAAATGGAATTTCTTATCCAGAAAATATAAATATTGCTGTTGCTGTTGCGATGGAAGATGGGGGACTAATAACTCCAGTATTAAAAGAACCATGTAATACTGATTTATTTGAATTATCTAGGGAATGGAAAGATCTCGTAAAAAGATCGAGATCAAAACAATTAGAACCAGATGAATACTCAACGGGAACATTTACCTTATCTAACCTTGGTATGTTTGGTGTTGATAGATTTGACGCAATACTACCCCCAGGGACAGGTGCGATCTTAGCGATAGCATCATCAAAACCTACTGTTGTAGCTAATAGTGATGGTTCAATAGCTGTTAAAAAAATAATGCAAGTAAATCTTACAGCTGATCACAGAGTGATTTATGGAGCTGATGGTGCTTCATTCTTGAAAGACTTGGCTTACCTGATAGAAAATGAGCCAGAGACACTTGTATCTTAAATTTAATTGATTTCTCAAATTAATAATGAAGGAAGAGATTATAAGCTTGAAGCTTATGATTACTTTCTAGATCCTTCATTAATTGCTAGTAAACCTTCTGCAATAAGGCATGAATCAAGATTGATGATAGTTAGAAATAGTGTTTTAGAAGAAGACTGCTTAACTAATAAATTTACCAAGAATCTTTTAGATGAATTTAGAGAAGGCGATCTTGTAGTTGTAAACAATACTAAAGTAATGAAAGCTAGGTTAAAGGTTGAATTAGACAATAAGTCATTAGTCGAATTATTAGTTTTAGAAAGATCCCATGAATGTGTTTGGTTATGCTTGGCTAAGCCAGCAAAAAAGTTAAAAATAAATAGAAAATTAAAATTAAAATCCCCTTTGGCACAAGATATTAATTTGATAGTTGATCGGGTTGATGAAGAAACTGGAGGAAGATTTATTAAATTTCCTGAAAATATAACTAGTCTCAGTGCAATGAATGACCTTCTTGATAAATACGGGGAAATCCCTCTCCCTCCTTATATAAAAAATTCCGAAGAAGAATCTTTTCATGAGAAAAGTTATCAAACTGAGTATGCAACTAATCCAGGGGCAGTTGCTGCACCAACAGCTGGATTACACTTAAGCAAAAGTCTTATTTCCAATTTAAAAAAAAAAGGAGTAATAATCTTACCGATCACTTTGCACGTGGGCTATGGAACATTCAAACCAATTGATCAAGAAGATTTAAGTAATTTAAAACTTCATAAAGAATGGGTAAGTGTTAATAAGGAAGTAGTGGAGGAAATAAAAAGAATAAAGAAAACAGATAGAAGAATAATTGCTATAGGTACTACTAGCGTAAGAGCTCTTGAAAGTTGTTATTCTCACAAAATTAATGACTATATTCCCATAGCGAAGTACGTGGATTTAGTCATTAAGCCAGGTTATAAATTTAAGGTAGTTGATGGATTATTAACTAATTTTCATCTTCCTAAAAGTTCATTATTACTTTTAGTAAGTGCAATGATTGGTAGAGAAAGATTATTAGATTTGTATAAAAAAGCCATAAAAGAAAAATTTAGATTTTTCTCTTATGGCGATGCGATGTATATTTCACCAGATTCACTACTGGAGAAAAAATAGATTTAGGCTTTTACTGGTTCTTGAATGATTCCGCTTGGAACTTCAGTAAACATAATTGATGATAAATACCTCTCTGCTAAATCAGGTAGAACAACTACAATTGTCTTCCCAGCATATTCATCTTGTTCAGCTAATCTAACAGCAGCAGCAGCAGCAGCTCCACAAGATATTCCAACTAATAGACCTTCCTCTTTAGCTAATCTAAGAGCCATCTCGATTGATTCGTCATTTGTTACTTGTTCAACTTTATCAACAATTGACAAGTCAAGGTTCTTAGGAATAAATCCCGCTCCAATTCCTTGAATTTTATGTGGTCCGGATTTAACCTCTTCTCCATTCATTGTCTGTGTAATAACAGGACTATGAGATGGTTCTACAGCTACAGAAGTGATATTCTTGCCCTTCTCTTGCTTAATGTATCTTGAAACTCCTGTAATTGTGCCACCTGTTCCAACGCCTGCAACTAGTACATCAATTTCACCATCGCAATCGTCCCAGATTTCTGGTCCAGTAGTTTTGAAATGAATTTCAGGGTTTGCTGGGTTATCAAATTGACCTGGCATGAAATATTGAGAAGGATTACTTTCTGCAATTTCTTTAGCCTTAGCTATTGCTCCAGGCATACCTTTAGATGCTTCTGTTAAAACAATTTCAGCCCCCAACACTGCCATAACCCTTCTTCTTTCAATTGACATGGATTCTGGCATTGTAAGGATGAGTTTATAACCTCTTGCTGAAGCAGTAAAAGCTAGAGCAATTCCTGTATTTCCAGAAGTTGGCTCAACAATAGTTTTGTCTTTTGTAAGCTTCCCACTTTTCTCTGCATCCCAGATCATGTTTGCGCCAATCCTACATTTGACACTGTAAGCAGGGTTTCTACCTTCAATTTTTGCAAGTACTGTAGCTTTTGCGTTTTTAGTAACTGATTTTAATTTTACTAATGGAGTGTTTCCAATAGCAAAACTGTTGTCCTCATAAATTTTTGCCATTTATATATTGAGAAAATATATATTAATACTAACTATTATTCAGAAAAAGAGTATATAAGTTTCTATACGGTAAATACTAGGAATTTAGAAATTATTTAGTGCTTCAGAAAAGATTTTCCATAATTGATCTTGGTCTTCTAATCCAACTGATACTCTAATAAGGTGCGAGGGTATACCAAAACTTTCAGCCCAATCCAACTCGTCATAATGAGCTAGTAAAACATAAGGACAAACTAGAGTAAATTTTGTACCTAAACTAGGTCCTTTAGATACTTGTAGAGAATCATAAAATTTCTTAGCTTTGTTCAATCCTCCATTCAATTCAAAAGATAATAAGCAGCCATATCCTCCATCAGAAGTGAGCAAAGAATTAAAATTTGGGCAATTTTCAGGATGAAAAATATTTTTAATCTCGCTATGGGTCTCTAATCTTTTTTTTAATTCTAAACATGCTTTATTTTGTTCAAAAACTCTTTGATTTACATCTCTACTAACTTTCTCTAGATAAACTGTATCTCCATCGGAGAGTGTTGGAAGATTAATCTCGTTTAATGCATTTCTAAATTGATTAATCCATTTGCTTTTTGGATTTAATATTAATGATCCGGCAAGAATATCACCACTACCCGAAAAAATTTTTGTAAGTGAAGTAAAAACTATATCTGCATGTTCTAGGGAATTTATGTTTAAATTTGAACCAATTGTATCGTCAACAATTAAGGGAATATTTAACTTTTTTGCTATTTTTGAAATTTTTTTAATGTTTACACATTTGAGCATTGGATTACTCGGTAGTTCAATAATTAATGCTGATGGATTTATTCTTTTGATTTCTAATTCAATATCGGCGCAATTTTCTTCTGTAATTAACTTGGCTCCATGAAAGATATTCATTGGTAATTTCAGTACATCTACATATGGAAAACCAATTTGGAGTGTTGGTTTAGCTGGAAATAATTTATATATGATTTCTAATGATGTATGCAATGCAGACATTCCAGATGAAGTTAAGTGAACATCATTAGAGTTAATTTTTGTAGATTTAGAAATTCTATTTTTTATTCTTTGAGAACATTCATTTACGTAAGATTTTGGAGGGCAATCTTCAAGACCTAGTTCTATAGCAGCAGCCCTTGAAGATATCCCAAGACCAGTATGTTGCCAAAAAGATTTTGCATAAATACTTCCTTCTTTTTCAGTTATTAAGAGAGCTAAATTATCTCTTTTTTCTATTAATGAGTATTGTTCAGAAGTATTTCTATCAATGTATTTTTTGGCTTTAAAAGCTATGCTTTCACTCGGATATGGCCAGATACTTTTATTGTTGTAGTAATTTTCCTTTTTTACTTTTTCGCATAATCTTTTCACTATGGGGTTTAGCCCGAATCTTGGGTAAATGGACTTCAATAAATTCATGCATTCTTGATTTTTTTCCTCGTAAT
The DNA here is from genome assembly GCA_902618335.1 of uncultured Prochlorococcus sp. GTDB lineage: Bacteria > Cyanobacteriota > Cyanobacteriia > PCC-6307 > Cyanobiaceae > Prochlorococcus_A. The sequence goes on from CACNAI010000020.1 coordinate 7,637, forward strand.
TTATTACATCATTCCAAGTTGGTAATGCTACAGAAACAGCATGAATACTATCAGGAATAGAATATCCCAACTCTAAATTTTTCCATATAGGGTTTTTTAGTAAATCTCTCAATTTTCAGAATTTATTTAAAGCAAATAATATGTCTGAGATTAAATCATTTGTTTCTTCACATCCAATCGATAATCTGACAAGAGCATCATCTATTCCTAAAAGATTTTTTGTTTCATCATCAACAGAAGCATGAGTCATTGTTGCTGGGTGACAAATTAAACTTTCAACTCCTCCAAGGCTTTCTGCTAGAGAGAAATATTTGAGAGATTTGCAAAATTTAAAAGTATCCTCTTTTTTAAGATTTAATTTTATGGTGATCATCGAACCTCCAGATCTCATTTGCGATTTTGCTAAATTAAATTGCGGATGTTTTTGATTAAAAGGATAAATTACTTTACTAATTATTTTATGATTCTCTAATTCTTCAGAAATTAATTTTGCACTTTGCGTTTGTTGCTCGATTCTTAAAGGAAGAGTTTTTACTCCTCTCGTTATGAGCCAACTATCAAAAGGAGATGGTTGAAGCCCTAGAGCTTTTTGAGAGAAAAGCATCTTACTATTCCATACCTCATTATTTGTAAGTACTGCTCCACCAAGTGCATCACTATGTCCATTAATGAATTTTGTTGTACTTACGAGTGATAGTGTGGCACCAAGGTCCAATGGTTTTTGAATAAGTGCCGTTGAAAAGGTGTTGTCCACAACTACTGGGACTTGTAGTTTATTAGCTTCATCACAAATCGCCTTAATATCAAGTACTTTCAAAAGTGGATTAGTTGGACTTTCTAGCCATATCAATGTTGGCTCGAAGTTTGAAATCTTTTCGATATTATTTTCTTTTGTAAAATCTGTGTATAAAACTTCTAGTCCAAATTTCTTGAAAACTTTTTCGAACATCCTAACTGTACAACCATAGAGATTTGACTCGCAGAGTATCTTGTCACCTGATTTTAGTGTTGATGAAATTGCAGTTACCGCGCTAATTCCAGATCCAAAAACTGTACAGTATTTAGAATCTTCTATTGATTTAAGGATGTTTTCTAGAATTCTAAAGTTGGGATTGCCTGATCTGGTGTAGTCGAAATTATCTTTATTTCCATGTTTAAAAGTAGATGTAGAAAAAATAGGAGGCATAATGCATCCAGTTTCTTCTGCAAATGTTTCCCCATGGTGAATAGATAGGGTCTTAAAACCTGGCTTTTTTATATTATTTTCCTTATTTCCCATTATTTTTAAAATAAGAATTAAATTAAATCTCTCATTTTTTAAAAGAGAGATTTAATAATCCAAAGAAAAGTAGTATTAAACTTTTCTTGAATAATATTCAACGACTAGTAGTTCGTTTATTTCAAGAGCCACCCACTCTCTATCGCATTTTCCATTTATTTTTCCCGTTAATTTAGGTTTGTCTAAATCAAGATGAGGTGGGACATTTGCTAAGCCAGGGAATTCTATATTACCTTCTACAAGTTTTTTGCTTGCTTTGTTTTCTTTAATTCCGATTACATCGCCTGATTTGCATTGATAACCAGCAATATCAAGAACTTTTCCATTAACGGTTACATGGCCATGATTTACTAATTGTCTTGAGCCTGGAATGGTACCTCCAAAACCTAATCTAAAACAAACATTATCAAGTCTGTTTTCTAAAAGTCTTAGTAGGTTAGTTCCTGTAGATCCTTCTTGAGCTCTAGCTTTTTTTACATAACGTACTAGTTGTTTTTCAGAAACTCCATAATTAAACCTAAGTTTCTGCTTTTCTTCTAGACGAATTGCATATTCTGATCGCTTGCGACGGGCTTGGCCGTGCTGACCTGGAGGATTAGACTTCTTTGAAGCTTTCCTGGTGAGACCTGGTAGTTCTCCCAAGCGACGCGTAACCCTTAATCTGGGGCCGCGGTATCTTGACATAATTTTAATTTAAATAGAAATTTGCAATAAATTTGGATAATTGATTAAATTCAATTAAACTAATTACTACTTGAAATAATATTTTACATCATCAAAGTGTTCAAAATTATTAACAAATCATTTACTTCTATACTTCTTTTTATAATTTCGTTTTATCAAAAGTGGTTTTCTCCTTTTTTCGGACCAAGATGCAGATTTATTCCAAGTTGCAGCTCTTATGGATATGAGGCAATTACTAGACATGGCCCTTGGAAGGGAGGGTGGTTAACTTTAAGAAGATTAAGCAGATGTCATCCTTTAACTCCCTGTGGATGTGACCCTGTGCCTGACTAAATGAATGAAAATATTTATTTTTGTTAGGCAGGGATGTTGCCTTTGTGATTCATTAAAAAACAAACTGGCAAGAATAAATCTTAATGAATTGTTCCCTAATCTAGAGGAGTTTAAAGAAATTGATATTGATAGGGTTGACTTATATAAAGATAAATATAAAAAATATGATTATGAAGTACCTGTTATTGCTGTTGAAGGAATTAGGTCCAAGGAGATTATAGAATTGCCTCGCATTTCTCCAAGATTAAAAGATGATCAATTAAAGAATTGGTTTCAAAAAAATATTAGTACTATTCTGGAGAAATAATTTTTTTATATGAGATCTATAAAATTACATAAACTTTTAGATTTGGTAGGAATTATTCCTTCATTAGATTTAATCGATCATGAAATCAATAATATTTCTTTTAACTCTAAAGAAGTACAAAAAGGAACTTTATTTTTAGGTATGCCTGGTTTAAATGTTGATGGAGGAAAATATTGTATTGAGGCAATTGAAAATGGCGCGGAGGCTGCCATTATTGGGCCTGCTGCAAAAGATAAAATTGGATCTATTGATCGAGAAAGGATTTTGGTTATAGATGATAATTTAGATTATATTTTTGGTCAAATAGTCGCTGAGTTTTGGAATAGGCCTTCAAGAAAACTTAAACTTATTGGTGTTACGGGTACAAATGGAAAAACGACAATTACTTTTTTATTGGAATATCTTTTAAAAAAATTAGGAAAAAAGACTGCCTTATTTGGGACCTTGCTCAATAGATGGCCTGGCTTCTCAGAAGTGGCTTCTCATACAACTGATTTCGCCGATAAACTTCAAAAGAAATTAAATTCTGCTTTTGAGGCAGAATCTGAATTCGCGATATTAGAGGTAAGTTCTCATTCTATTGCTCAAAACAGGATATCAGGATGCGAATTTGAGGCGGCTATTTTTACTAATTTAACTCAAGATCATCTTGATTATCACTCAGATATGGAATCATATTTTCAAACAAAACGAAAATTATTTTTCCCACCTTACTTAAAAGAAAAAGATGGAATTTGTGTATTAAATCATGATGACCATTGGATATCTAAATTATCATCTGATCTTGAAAAAAGATCTTTATTAGTCTCTACAAAGATTACTGAAAGTGAATTTGAAAATGATGATTTTTTTTTCGTAACAGATAAAAAATTTACTGAAAGTGGTTCCACCTGTATTTTTCATACACCTAGTGAAAAAATTCAACTTTTTGTTCCACTTGTCGGTGAATTTAATTTAATGAATGCGATTCAAGCATTAACAATTTTGTATAAACTTAATTTTTCTTTAAAAGATCTATCAAAGTTAATACAATCTTTCCCTGGTGCTCCTGGGAGAATGGAGAAAATACAAATTGATAATGATGTCGTTTTAAGATCTCTTCCAACAGTAATTGTTGATTATGCCCACACTCCTGATGGATTAAAAAAAGTTTTGCAATCAATTAAAAAACTTTGTGAAGGAAAACTTATAACTGTTTTTGGCTGTGGTGGAGATAGAGACCGTAGTAAAAGGCCTTTAATGGGATCAATAGCTGAAGAGTTTTCTGATCAGCTTTTTATAACTTCAGATAATCCAAGGTCAGAAGAACCCCAAAAGATAATAAATGATATTTTGATGGGTATAAAAAAAAGAGAAAAAATAATAATTGAGATTGATAGATTTAAAGCAATAAATGAATCTATTAAACTTGCCAATAAAGAAGATATTGTTTTAATTGCAGGGAAAGGACATGAAGACTACCAAATTCTCAATGATAAAGTTATTTATTTTGATGATAGAAAAATAGCTCATAAATTATTAAAAGAAAAAAGTAAATCATAATTAATTTCTTAATCAAATCAGAAAGATCTTTACGCAAATCACAAGAAAAGTTTCTTAGAATTAATATAGTTATTTTTAATAAAATGAAAGGCTTAGCCTTAGTTGTAGGCGCAGGTGGAATTGGAACACAACTAGCTAAAGATCTGAATGCAAGTGAAAAAGATTTAGATGTTGTTTTGTGCGGAAGAAAAAGTGAATTTAATTCTTTTTGGGCATTAGACATAGAGGATTCTCAATCCCTTTTGCAGTTGAAAAATAAAATATCAAATCATCCTTCAAAATTAAGACTAGTTATTAACGCTACAGGGAGACTTCATAGTGATTCTTTTCAACCAGAAAAAAGATTACAACATCTTGATAAAAAAAATATGATGGAAAGTTTTTCAATAAATGCCTTTTCTCCTATTTTATTAGCTAAAACTATTGAAGAATTTATACCAAAAGATATTAATTTTAATTTTGCAAGTATAAGTGCAAGAGTGGGAAGCATTGGAGATAATCAAACTGGAGGTTGGTATTCATATAGAGCTGCAAAATCAGCACAAAATCAGTTTTTTAAATCTTTAAGTATTGAGTGGGCTAGACGTTTCCCAAAGGCTACTATTACATTGCTTCATCCAGGAACAGTAGATACTGATTTATCTAGACCTTTTCATAAATTTGTTCCAGAGCATAAATTATTCAGTAAAGAAAAATCATCCCAATTTTTAATCAATATTATTAAAAATCAAACTCCAGCATCTACTGGAAAATTTATTGCATGGGACAGCTCTGAGATACCTTGGTAAAATAATTTTTATCTTTATATCAATTGATCTTTAAGTCAATATTTTTTTTATTTCTTTAGAAAGTAAATCCAGCTCTGTTTCTGTTGTCATTTGATGTATGCATGCTCTAAACCATTTTGGATCTTCTAAAACTCTAATCCAAATTTTTTTTTCTCCAAGTTTCCTTACAAAATTTTCCTTATCTTTGATATTTTCAACATTAAAACTAACAATCCCATTTAAGTATTTTTTTTCTAAAACTAATTCAATTTCTTTTAATTGATTTAATTCATCCCAAAGTTTCTCACTTAATCTTTTTATATTTTTTCTCTTTTCTTTTTCATTACAGTCTTTATCCAAAAGATCTAAAGAATTACGCAGCCCTGCAAGTAAAGGAATACAAGAGGTAGCTACTTCAAACTTCCTTGCATCATCATGAAAAAGATTATCTGAAGGCTCATAGATTCCTTGTTCTTTTTTTAATGATTTCCAACCAATTATTGTTGGATCTGTTTCATGAATAAATCTATCTGAGACATAAATTGCTCCAAGACCTTCTGGTCCACATGCCCACTTATGAGAAGTTATTGAATATAAATCAGAATAAAAAACTTCTTCTTCAATATTTATGTGCCCAAAGGTTTGAGCACCATCAACAAGTAAATAAGAGTTTTCTCGATTATTTTTTAATTCTATGGAAATTTGTTTTAAGGGAATTTTATATCCAAAGTTCCACAAAATATGAGAAATTATTAGGATCTTAGTCTTACTATTTAGATTTTTTAAAATCTCTAAAATTAAATTATCGTCGTTTAGATTTTTAATTTTTTGGATTGGCAAAATTTTTAATATTAATTTATTTCTTCTGCAAAATTCTCGACTTGCAGCTACTACTCCAGGATGTTCACAATCACTTATTAACAACTCTTCTCCCTCTTCTACCTTTATTCCCCAAAAAGGCAAAATCATACCAGAAGAGATATTCTCGGTTAAAGCTACATTCTTTGAATTGACACCTAACTTTTGCGCAATGATTCTTTTTGTAGTCAATATTTCTTTGTAAATAAAAGGCCACATATCATTAGTAAATGGTCCTAAGTCTTGGATAATTTGCCAAGTTTTAACTATTGCTTCTAGAGAAGATTTTGGTAATGGTCCTTGACCCCCATAGTTGAAATAATACTTATTTTTTAATGCTGGTATTTGTTCTCTTAAATTATTTATCATGGAAAATTTAAATTATATTTTTAAATTCTTGAATTTTTTAAATATTGCCTACTAAAGTTACTGTTCTAAATTCAATATCCTCAATTACTTTCCAAGGTTCATCACTCCTTTCTGTAAATTCTAAATTTATAAATCCTAGTTCTTTAAAGTCACTTATAAAGTCTGGTTCATACCATGCTCCACTAATACATCCTGTCCATAGATCATGATCATTTTGCAATCTTAAAGGAACTTTTTTGTTAGAGACAATATCGCTAATTGCAATTCTTCCATTATCGTTTAAAACTCTTTTTATATTTCTTAGAAGGTTACTTCTAGATTCTGGACTTACCAAGTTTAAAACGCAATTACTTAAAATAATATCAACTGATTTGTCGGCGATTAATGGATTTAAATCTTTATCTAATTCATCAAGTTTTTCAATTGATCCTTCAAGAAATTCTGTATTGTTAAAACCTATATTTTTTGTAAATTCTTTAGAGGCTGATCTTGATAAACAAAGCATGTCAGGATTCTGATCCACTCCAATAACTTTCCCTTCTTTTCCAACAATTTGGGCACAAATAAAAGCATTTTTGCCGCTACCACTTCCAAGATCTAAGACTATATCATTTTTTTGAACATATTTTGTTGGATCACCACATCCATAGTCTCTTTCTATAACCTCTTGAGGAATTGCTTCAAGTAAAACGGGATTAAACCCAACTGGTGTACAAAGACAACTTTCTTTTTCTAGTGCGGCTGAACCATATCTTTCTTGAATCGCATCTTTATGATCGATTTGATTAGATGCTTTATTAGATTTGTTTATATTACAGCAACTTTCAGACATGTTTTTTAAAGGACTCTTGATAAATATAGCCAAAAAAAAAGCCCTTGAAAAAGGGCCTTTTAATTTGTTTAATTAAATTATTTAGTGTAATTAACACCTCTGTAATTTAATTCTGCTTTTTCATTACTTGAAGAAGCGTCATCCATTCTGTTGGTGTATACGTTTCTTCTGTAGGTAAGTTCAACAAGTTGCTTTTTAGCAGCTTCTTTGTTTTGAACGTAGTTTTTACCTCTGTAAGTTAAAGTAGTCATGTTTCGATGAGACAACACGGCCATCCCCCGTTCCATGGTATGACTCGAACTGCGCCCTCAATGAGGGTGAACGAAAAGTAGCGATTGCTACAAAATTATTATAAACTTATTTTTGTGGGGATGTCTAGCTTTTACAAATAGAAACGAAGATTTAATGTTTTTTTAATTATTATCTTAGGTAAATTTTTTTTTAAATAGTCTCTAAAAAGGTTTATGTTTATATTTGGTTTAATCTTCATGTAACTATTTATTTATGACAGGTTTTTTATATTTCTTGGGCAATACTTTAAGGTGGCCAGTGTTAAAGCCAAAAGAATTTTTTTCACTACATGCGTATTTTTCAATTATTTATTTGATAACTTTTACTTTGAGTAAATATGAAGTAAGTCAATCAAATTTAGTTTTTACTTTAGGAATTCTTGCACCTCTTTTAATCGCTATTGGTCAAGGACTTCCCATTGATTGCCTTGATATGGAATCATCTTTGTTGAAGGAATTAAAAACTAAATAATATATATTTCAGTTAAAAATTTTTATAGAACCTGGACAACTTCGCTTATTTCAGGAATCATTTCTTTTAACTTTCTTTCAATACCCATTTTTAGAGTCATAGTGCTACTTGGGCAACTACCACATGCTCCTTGAAGTCTGACTTTGACAACTGGACCATCTATTTCTGCAATCTCTACATTACCTCCATCAGAAATTAAAAAAGGTCTTAGCTCGTCAAGGACTTTTTCTACATTTTCGTTTGTCAGTGAGAGTGTTTCAGTACTCATAATTTTGGATTAACTTTATAATAAGCCTAGAAAGAAATCTGATTAATTGCAAAAAAGATAATTTTCTGTTGTGACTTCATCTAAAAATCCCACTAATGACAATACCTACTTTGATGCAGTCTTAGTAGGAGCAGGGATAATGAGTAGTACTTTAGCCCTCCTAATTTCAGAAGTTTTACCAGATATAAAATTTCTTATTTTAGAAAAATTAAATGCTCCGGGAAGTGAAAGTACTGGCGCTTTTAATAATGCAGGTACAGGACATGCGGCTAATTGCGAATTAAACTATACCCCTTTAGATGAAAAAGGAAATCTAAAAATAGATAAAGCGCTCTCAATAAATCGTTCTTTTGAAACATCCATGACTTTGTGGGCCTCCTTGTATGAATCAGGGAAAATTGATATTAAGAAGTTTCTAAAATTTATTCCTCATATTAGCTTTGTGTCTGGTCACGATAATATTTCTTTTTTAAAAAAAAGATTTCAGAAAATGACCGAAAATCCTGAATTCATCGATATGGAATTTTCTACATCTTTTGATGAAATTTCATCATGGGCTCCTCTAATAACAAAAGATAGAAATCCATCTACTAATATTGCTGCTACCAGAATAGGTAGAGGAACTGATATTAATTTTGAGGCTTTAACAAAAGAGTATTTGTCATTAGTTTCTTTAAACAAAAATGTTGAAATTAGATACAAAACAGAATTAGTAGATTTAAAGAAAATTGATAAAAAACAATGGGAACTAGAAATTAGTTCAGAAGGTAAAAAATCCTCAATTAGAACTGGCTATGTTTTTCTTGGTGCTGGTGGAAAAACAATTAATTATTTACAAAAATCAAAAATTCCAGAAGCAAAAAGTTATGGTGGATTTCCTGTTAGTGGGAAATGGCTTATTTGTGAGAAAAAAGATCTAACAGAAAAACATAACTCAAAAGTTTATGGTAAGGCTGATATTGGATCCCCTCCAATGTCTGTGCCTCATTTAGATACCAGATGGATTGATAATAAAAAACTTCTTTTATATGGACCTTTTGCTGGATTTACAACAAAATTTTTAAAGCAAAGTTCATACCTTGACTTATTTAGTTCAATCAAAAAGAATAATATTTTTTCTATGTTAGAAGTTGGTTTCAAGAACAATGATTTAATTAATTACTTAATATCACAATCATTAAAGAACCATAACTCAAGAGTTGAAAATTTAAAGAATATGATGCCATCAGCTAATTCGTCTGATTGGTATTTAAAGAATGCTGGTCAAAGAGTCCAAATAATTAAAAAAACTGAAGCTGGTGGTTCTTTGAAATTTGGAACTGAGATTGTGAATTCATCTGATGGATCATTATCTGCTTTGTTAGGTGCATCTCCCGGAGCAAGTACTGCGGTCTCAATTATGGTTAAGGTTCTAGAAAAATCTGTCTTATTTTTAAACGACAAGCATAATCTTCAGAAAAAAATAAATGACTTAATCTATCCAGAACTATCGGACTCTGAAAATAACAGTACCTTCATAAAAGATATAAAAAAAAGAAATAATTCCATTTTTGGTTTCCATCCATAATTCTAATTAGCTAGTATTAATCAAGATGTAATAAGAGGAGAATTTTTCTTTCTATATGACTGATATATCGGTTTCAAAAATTAGAAATTTCTGCATAATCGCTCATATTGACCATGGTAAATCTACCCTTGCAGATAGGTTGCTCCAAGATACTGGTACTGTGCAGCAAAGGGATATGCAAGATCAATTTTTGGACAGTATGGATCTTGAAAGAGAGAGAGGAATTACTATCAAGTTACAAGCCGCTAGGATGAAATATAAAGCTGACGATTCTCAAGAATATGTATTGAACTTAATAGATACTCCAGGGCATGTTGATTTCTCTTATGAGGTTAGTAGATCTCTTCAAGCTTGTGAAGGAGCTTTACTCGTTGTTGATGCAAGTCAAGGAGTAGAAGCTCAAACCTTAGCTAATGTTTATCTTGCCTTAGAAAATAATCTTGAAATTATTCCTGTTTTAAATAAAGTTGATTTACCAGGTGCTGATGCTGAAAAAATAAAACAAGAAATAGAGGAAATTATTGGACTTGATACATCTAATGCTATAAATTGTTCAGCAAAAACTGGAGTTGGTATTAAAGATATTTTGGAAGCAATCGTAAGAAGAGTACCTCCTCCTAAAGATGAAATTAAACTACCTACAAAGGCACTGATTTTTGATTCTTATTATGATCCCTACAGGGGAGTTATTGTTTATTTCAGGGTGATATCTGGGTCTCTTAATAAGAGAGAAAAAATATTATTAATGGCAAGTAAGAAAAATTATGAACTAGATGAGATAGGAATAATGGCGCCTGATCAGCAGCAAGTTGATGAATTACATGCAGGAGAAGTTGGTTATTTAGCTGCTTCTATAAAATCAGTTGCTGATGCGAGAGTGGGAGATACGATTACTCTTTTGAATTCACCTGCCAATGATCCTTTGCCTGGTTATAAGACAGCAAATCCTATGGTTTTTTGTGGCTTATTCCCGACTGATGCTGATCAATTCCCAGATTTAAGAGTATCACTAGAAAAATTGCAATTGTCTGATGCAGCTTTAAAATATGAGCCCGAAACCAGTAGCGCAATGGGCTTCGGATTTAGGTGCGGATTCCTAGGACTTCTTCATAT
>CACNAI010000021.1 GCA_902618335.1 uncultured Prochlorococcus sp.
TTTTTGATTATTTTTAAAATTAAACCAGAAAAAATAATAGATGATTTATTAAATTTTCCAAATAAAATTGATCAGATTGATGAGATAATTTCAATTAATAGAGAAAATAAAATAAATTTTCTTAACTATATATATCAAACGGAAGATAATTATATAATTGCTTCATCAAACAAAAAATTAATCAAAAATAGTATTAACTCTAGTAATAATTTTAAGAAAAAAAAATTTCAATATGAGGGAGAACTTATTGGACTAAAAAACGAACGAAATATATTATTCACAAATAAATTTTGGGAAAGCAAATTTTATAATAAAGAAATTTTTCCTGAGAATAATGAGGATATTATTGCTACAACAGTTAACTTAAAAAATGAGCAATTGATTTTAAAATCATATTTACTTAATAATAAAAAAAATATTGATATTCTTACTTACGATAAGTTAATAAATAAAGATAATAGGAATATAGATAATCCTGAAGTCTCAATTTTTAGTGATATAAAAAATATTGACAAATATCTAAAACCTTTAATAAATGATTTTGAACTCAGTTTTTTTGAAGAATTTAATCAAAATGCAAATAAAGAAATTTTAATTCTCAATTCAAATAAAGATTGGCTTATTACCTTCGAAAAAAATACTGAAGATCCATTTAATTTAAGTGCTTTGAAAAAACTAAAAGATTATAATATATATACTTTGAAGCAAAATGAAAATATTTACTCGATATATTCCAAAGATATTCTTGAAGAAAAAGAAGATGTAATAAAAAAATTAACTTATGAAAATATCTACTCAATAGAATCAAGAGGTTTACAAATCATAAGTAATCATTTAATTGAAGGTAAAAAACTAGAAACAATCTCAAAAAAATTTATGAACCTAAAAAGTAATAAAGATAAATCTGCTTTTCTTTATTCAAAAGTTGATATCAAATATGAAAATTCTAATAAAATTGAAAATTTTACTAATTTGCAAGATCTTAATTTTCTCATTAAAAATATTTTAAAAATATCAAATGAAGAATCTATAGAAATCATAAAACAATCTATTCCTGAAAAAAATCCAATTCTTTATACAGAAAAAATATTAAAAATAATTTAATTAAGTCATTCAAAAAAGCTTCAAACACAATCAATTAAAATTTCAGTGAAGTTAATAACAATAACTTGTGGTTAATTAAAAATTATTTGACTATCTTTAATCTATAAGTATTTTGTATTGAACTAAGGAATTGGATAGCAACAAACTAATTTTAAAACCAGGATTAGAGGGTGTCCCAGTTACTAATTCATCCATCTGTGATATTGACGGCAACAAAGGTAAATTATTGTACAGAGGCTACTCAATTGAGGAACTATCCAAAAAAAGCAGTTTTTTAGAAACTGCTTATCTATTGATATGGGGTGAATTGCCTACAGCTGTTCAACTTAGAGATTTTGAACAAGAAGTTCAAATGCACCGAAGGTTAAGTTTTAGAGTCAGAGATATGATGAAATGTTTTCCTGCGACAGGTCATCCGATGGATGCTCTTCAATCTAGTGCAGCTTCTTTGGGCCTTTTCTATTCACGTAGAGCAATAGATGATCCTAATTACATTTACAACGCAGTAATAAGACTAATAGCAAAAATACCTACTATGATAGCTGCGTTTCAACTTATAAGAAAAGGACAAGATCCTATTCAACCTCGTGATGATTTAACTTACTCATCAAATTTTCTTTACATGTTGACCGAAAAAGAACAAGATCCTATAGCTGCAAAAGTTTTTGATCGGTGCTTAATTCTGCATGCCGAACATAGTTTAAACGCAAGTACATTTAGCGCTAGAGTGACTGCGAGTACTCTTACAGATCCATATGCTGTCATAGCATCTGCAGTAGGAACCCTCGCAGGCCCACTGCATGGAGGAGCAAATGAGGATGTGATCGCAATGTTAGAAGAGATTAAATACCCAGAAAATGCTGGGTCTTTTTTAGATAACGCGATAAAAAATAAAAGTAAGATAATGGGCTTCGGCCACAGAGAATATAAAGTCAAAGATCCAAGAGCAATAATTCTTCAAAAACTCGCAGAAGAGCTTTTTATTAGATTTGGAGCAGATGAAATGTATGAGGTAGCTAAATCACTTGAGGCAGAGGCAATATCAAGACTTGGACCCAAGGGTATATTCCCTAACGTGGACTTTTACTCTGGTCTTGTTTATAGAAAACTTGGTATTCCTCGTGATTTATTTACTCCAATTTTTGCTATATCTAGAGTGGCTGGTTGGTTGGCTCATTGGAGAGAGCAACTTGGAGCAAATAGAATTTTCAGACCATCGCAAATTTATACTGGTTCAGAACCAAGAAATTGGATCAGCCTAGAAAATAGAGAATAATATTTGCAGCTTTTCAAAAAAAAAAACACACATATTGTTTGTGAAGAGTTAATCTATTAAGTAAATAACATAAACATTTTGGAATACGGATTAGATCTCGAATATAGTTTTAATGAATTCTTAAAAGGTTTTGGATTTTCTAGTGAAATTGCTCATTTAATTTGGCTTCCTCTACCTATGCTTTTGGTTTTAGTAGCAGCAGTTGTTGGCGTTTTGGTAACAGTTTGGCTTGAAAGAAAAATATCTGCAGCTGCTCAACAAAGAATAGGTCCCGAATATGCAGGAGCTCTTGGGGTCCTCCAACCAATTGCAGATGGTCTTAAGTTACTTGTCAAAGAGGATATTATTCCTGATAAAGCGGATGGAATTCTCTTCACTGCAGGGCCTATATTGGTTCTTGTCCCAGTGATTCTGTCCTGGCTAATTGTTCCTTTTGGACAAAACCTTTTAATAAGTAATGTTGGTATTGGAATTTTCTTATGGATCGCTTTAAGCAGTATCCAGCCAATTGGACTTCTTATGAGCGGATATGCTTCAAATAATAAATACTCACTATTAGGAGGATTAAGAGCAGCAGCTCAATCAATTAGTTACGAAATACCTCTAGCTTTATCTGTACTGGCTATCGTGCTAATGACAAATTCTTTAAGTACTATTGATATTGTCAACCAACAAAGTGGTGCTGGAATATTAAGTTGGAATATTTGGAGACAACCAGTTGGTTTTCTAATTTTTTGGATTTGTGCCCTTGCAGAATGTGAAAGACTTCCATTTGACTTGCCTGAAGCTGAAGAAGAATTAGTTGCAGGATATCAAACTGAATATGCTGGAATGAAATTCGCATTGTTCTACCTTGGCAGTTACATAAATTTAATCCTTTCAGCTTTATTGGTTTCAATACTTTATTTGGGAGGATGGGGTTTTCCTATTCCAGTTGAACTAATAGCTAAGTTTTTAAATTTACCAATTAATGCACCTCTCATACAAGTTCTCACTGCGTCAATTGGCATTGTAATGACTGTATTGAAAGCTTATCTTTTAGTTTTCATTGCAATATTATTACGTTGGACAACCCCTAGAGTAAGAATAGATCAACTATTAGATCTTGGATGGAAGTTTCTTCTTCCAATTTCTCTTGCTAATCTTTTGATAACTGCAGGATTAAAACTTGCTTTTCCCCAATTCTTTGGTGGTTAAACTTAAGTAAAAATACTTAAATTTAAAATAAATCCACTAAAATAAAATAACTGAGTAAATTCTTCAAAATGAAAAATTTCCTTCAACAAATAAATAGCTATATCAAAGAAGCATTTAATGCTGGCAAATATTTATATAATGGCTTATCAGTAACTTTTGATCATCTTCGAAGAAGACCTGTTACTGTTCAATATCCATACGAAAAATTAATACCTTCAGAAAGATATAGAGGAAGAATACATTATGAATTCGATAAATGTATTGCTTGCGAAGTTTGTGTGAGAGTATGTCCCATAAATCTACCAGTAGTTGATTGGGTCATGAATAAAGAAACCAAAAAAAAGGAACTTAGAAATTACTCTATAGACTTTGGAGTTTGTATATTTTGCGGAAATTGTGTTGAATATTGTCCAACTAATTGCCTATCAATGACAGAAGAATATGAATTAGCTACTTTTGACAGACACAATCTAAATTTTGATAATGTTGCACTTGGTAGACTTCCGACAAATGTCACAACAGATCCCTCAGTTAAACCTCTAAGAGAACTTGCCTATCTTCCTAAAGGAGTCATGGACCCTCATGAAATTCCAGCATCAGATACTAGAGTTGGTAAATTACCAGAAGAAGTCTATGATTGGATGAGACCTGAATCCAATGAAAATAAAGATAAAGTTTCTAATCCAAAATATTAATTTCCATTAATTTATGTCCATCGCAATAACAACTCAAATTATTTGTTTTACAGTTCTATCTTTAATTATCCTTATTGGTGCACTTGGTGTTGTATTGCTCGAAAGTATTGTTTATTCAGCATTTCTCCTAGGAGGAGTTTTTATGAGTGTAGCAGGTTTATATCTTCTTCTAAATGCAAGTTTTGTAGCTGCAGCACAAGTTTTAGTTTATGTTGGTGCAGTTAATGTATTAATAATCTTTGCAATAATGCTGGTCAATAAAAAAGAAGATTTAAAGCCAATCAATGATATTAAATCAAGAAGAATCATATCAACATCAATATGTATAACTCTGCTAAGCCTCTTAATAAGAGTTGACTTAACAAATGTATGGAGTTTATCAAATCCCCAAAACTCTATAGGAGAAGAATCAACAATCAGAATTGGTGAACATCTTTTTAGTGATTATTTACTACCATTCGAAGTAGCTTCAGTTTTACTTTTAATGGCAATGATAGGTGCTATTGTTTTAGCTAGAAGAGATGTAATGAGCAAAGATATCTCGACAGGATTACCTGTTGATCAAGAGTTAATTGAAAAATCATCGGAACCATTACTTACAAATAAAAATTAACCTTTCAACTTTCTTATTATGAATTTAGAGTCAATTCCTATTCAAGCTTTTTTGATAGTTTCTTCAGTACTATTTTGCATTGGTATTTGGGGATTATTAAATAGCAGAAATGCAGTCAGAGTTCTGATGAGCATTGAATTAATGCTCAATGCGGTAAATATAAACTTGATGGCGTTTTCTTCTTATATTGATAATAATTTAATTCAAGGACAAGTTTTTACGATTTTTGTGATTACTGTTGCTGCCGCAGAAGCCGCAGTTGGATTAGCTATATTGTTATCGCTTTACAGGAATAGAGTGACTGTAGATATGGAAAGTTTTAATTTATTAAAATGGTAAAAGTATTAAATGAAACTTTCATTAGTTCTCATTTTATATCGTTCAGATAGCTCTATCGCTCTAGGGGCCTCTAAATTCTGTGAAGAAGTCCTCAAAGCTAAAAATATTAAGTCGATAAGAATTGAAAGTGATTTTGATAAAGATCAACTCGAAAAATATCTTTGTAATTTAGAGTTTCAACCAAATATTGGAATAGTTCTTGGTGGGGATGGTACCTTTCTAAAATGCGCAAATGCTTTAACAGATTATGATATTCCTTTATTAAGCATTAATATTGGTGGTAATTTAGGCTTTCTTACTCAAGAAAAAGATTTCTTATTGGACAAATCTTTTATTGAAATTCTTGAAAACGAAGAATATACTATTGATTTTCGGAACAGATTAAATTGTGATGTTTGTATGAGTGGAACAAATCCTGGAGAAAAAATAATAAAAAGCTATGACGCATTAAACGATTTTTATTTTAAATCCGTTGAAGAGGATATTTCTCCCACCAACCAAATACAAATTGAAATCGATAATGAGAAAGTAAATGAATATAAAGGTGATGGCTTGATTATATCTACATCTACTGGTTCAACAGCATACTCAATGGCTGCTGGTGGTCCTATAGTACATCCCAATATAGATGCGATGATAATTAACCCTATTTGCCCAATGAGTTTGGCTAGTAGACCAATAGTTATACCTAATACAAGTAAAGTAATCATTAAACCAGTAAAAAAAAGTAAAGGGGAAATTAAGTTATGGAAAGATGGTTCAAAATGTATGAGTATAAAGGAAAATTATTACTGTGAGATCAAAAAAGGAAAATCACCCTGCAAAATAATAAAATTTAAAAAAAGTGCTAACTATTACAATACATTAATAAAAAAACTAGATTGGAAAGGAGATTTATCCTCAAAAAATAAAAAAAATTAAATGGCCTTAGAAATAGAAAGACGATTTCTTCTAAAAAATGATAATTGGAAAAAATTCATCACAAAAAAAATCTTTATTAAACAAGGATACTTAACAAAAAGTTTCGATGATTGGATTATTAGAATAAGATTCACAGGCAAAGATTATAAAATTGCATTCAAAAAACATATCGAAAGCTTTACCAACTTTGAATTTGAATACTCAATTCCATCAAAAGATGGTGAAATCATAATGGCAAATCTTTCAAATACAATTAAAAAAGAAAGATTCTTTCTTGAAATTGAAAAAAAATCTTGGATCGTAGATTGCTTTTCAGACAATAATTTTCCACTTGAAATTGCTGAAATTGAACTTTCCAATCAAGATGAACATTTAAGTCTTCCATCTTTCATATCAAAAGAAATTACTGGGCTGACACAATACTCAAACTTTAATCTTGTTAATAATCCTTTTTCAAAATGGAAGGATGACTATTTGACAACTCTCAGGAATAACTAGCCAAAATAGCCACCTTTCCTTTATATTTTCTTTATATTTTAATAAAACACATCATCTTCAAATGTATGGTCTTTACGACAAAGAAGGAATATTGAGGTTTGTTGATGCAGACAAAGATGCTTGCATCGCATATGCTGAGCTCTTCGAATTAGGATCTACAAATTATTGTTTAATGGATTTTGCAAAAAAAGTAAAAAATACTACTCTTGATCAGATTCAGGGAGGGAACAACAATTAAAGCCATCTCTGCAAATCTTCCCATTGTCCATTGCCCAATTAAGAAGTGCTACTCTATTTTTAGAACCTGTTTTTGTAAACATATTACTTACATGATTATCAACAGTTCTTTTGCTGATAGTAAGTTTTACCGCAATTTCTTGATTTGTAAGCCCATCAGCTACGAGATCTATGATTTCCATCTCTCTTGAAGAGAGGCCCATCATATCAATGTTGTTTACTTCTCCTTCAACCATTTGCATTTAAACAGTTCCTTTTTTATATTAATTAAGTTTAGCAATCTCAATACACTTATTTACCAAGTAGGAAACAAACGCAATTGAAATCAAAACTTCAGCAGGCTTTAGAAAAAAAATCTAAAGTAATAACGGCAGAATTAATGCCGCCTAGAGGTGGAAGCCCCATAAGATCTCTTAAGATAGCACAACTTTTGAAAGATAAGGTACATGCAGTTAACATTACCGACGGAAGCAGGGCTGTAATGAGAATGTGTAGCTTGGCAATGTCCAAACTATTACTGGAAAATGGGATCGAACCAATAATGCAAATATCTTGCAGAGATCGTAATAAAATTGCTTTACAATCAGATATTCTCGGGGCAAATGCTTTAGGAATTAAAAACATTTTATGCATTACTGGTGATTCAGTAAAAGCTGGGGATCAACAAAATACTAAAGCTGTTCACGAGTATGAGTCAGTTAGATTGTTACAACAAATTCAGGCCTTTAATAAGGGGATTGATCCTACCTTTGGAGAACTTTCCGATGAAAAAACATTTATATTTCCTGGTGCCGCAGCAGACCCAAGTTGCAGGAATCACAAAAGTTTAAAAAGTAGAATTAAAAAGAAAAAGGAGGCTGGAGCTCGATTCATACAAACTCAAATGGTTATGGAAAAAAGAAATTTGATAGAATTTTGTGAAAATATAAGTAACCCACTCGAAATTCCAGTAATTGCAGGTGTATTCCTATTAAAGTCTTACAAAAACGCTCTATTCATAAACAAATACGTCCCTGGAGCAAACATCCCTGAGAATATTTTAAATCGCCTTAAAGATGCTAAAGACCCCTTAAAAGAAGGATTAGAAATCGCAGCCGAACAAGCTCAAGATTATATTAGTATCGCAAATGGTATTCATCTAATGGCTGTTAAAGCAGAACATTTAATACCTGAAATTCTTAAAAAAGCTAATCTTAATCTGGAATATTAATCAAATCACTACCTAACAATTCTGCCATTGCTTTCTGCTGTGGAGAGGGTTCAGTCATATCAGATCTTCTAGAATCTGTGATTAACCAATCCAATGATGCATCTTGTAAATCGAAGTGATCTCCATTTTTATCTACACAGTAACGACCAAATACTAATTTATCGACCAGTCGAACACCATTTCCAATTTTAGAATAATCAAAAATAATTGAATTATCTATTGTTGCACCCTCGCAAATACAACAACTTGGGCCAATCATTGCAGGTCCAATAATTGTTGCACCATCTTCTATTCTTGTCATTCCACCTATATATACTGGTCCAGTAATATCGACTGCTTCCCAATTAGCAGCAACATTTAATCCAGTAAAAACTCCAGGTTTAATTTCTTTACCAGGTATATCTACTTGTCTTACCTTACCTTGTAAAACATTACGAATAGCGCTCCAATAATCAGGAACTTTTCCAATATCTACCCATTCGAAATCCATAGGAAGTGCAAAAAATGGTAAATCCATTTCAACAAGTTTTGGGAACAGATCAGCTCCAATATCAAATTTTTCACCTGAAGGTATGTAATTAAAGATTTCAGGCTCAAAAAGATAAATACCTGTATTAATAGAGTCACCTAAAGCTTTATCTACAGATGGCTTTTCTTGAAAAGCCTTTATTAGGCCATTTTCATCTGAGACGACCACCCCGTAACTTGATACTTGATCTCTTGTTACTTTTTTAGTTATTAAACTCGCAATTGCTCCTTTTTCCTTATGTTTCTTTACTGCTTCAGTCAAATCTAAGTCAACTAATGCATCGCCACATAATACAACAAAAGTTTCATCAAAGAATTTTTGAAAATCTTGAATTTTTTTTAAACCTCCCGCTGAACCCAAGGCATCCCCTATTAATTCTCCATCTTCAATTCTGCCTTCAAAACTATATGCAATTTCCACACCGAATCTTTGACCATCCCTAAAGTAATTTTCTATTTCTTCAGCAAGATGAGAAACATTAACCATTATTTCCTTAAAGCCATGCTCTTTTAGGAGTTCCAAAAGAAACTCCATTACAGGTTTTTGTAAAATAGGTATCATTGGTTTTGGGATAACATGAGTTATTGGCTGAACACGAGTGCCTTTTCCTGCCGCAAGTATCATTGCCTTCATGAATTCAAAACCTCTTTTTAAAGATTATACGTTATTACTACAAAGCTACTATGCTGCAGAGGTAGAGGACTTTGGTACCTCTAGATTTTCTATAGGTAGATTTTCTATAGGCAATTGAGCCAATCCTCCGGCTGGAATTATTCTTTTAATTTGAATTGGGCCGTAAAGAGAATTAATTTGTTTGATTTCAATTTTATTTTCAGATGATAAAAACAGCAGAGCCCAAAAGACCCCAAGACGATCCTTATCCAAATCATTTTTTACAACTGTTTGCCATTTCTTAACTAAATATTCAAAATCAGTCCACTGTAATGTTTTTTCCCAACCTTCAATAAATTTCCCCAACTCTTTAGTCGTTTCTGGTAATTTCTCTCGATGTGCTAAAGATTTCACTTGAGAAATTAAAGACTTATCAGAATATTTCTTATTTCGCTTTCTCTTCATGAGTAGAAGATCCTGGGTTTCTATAATTTCAGCAATAGACTCTAATTGACTAACCAATTCTCCCAATGTTGTTGTACGTTTAAGAATTGGTTGTGCTACAGATCTTCTCCTTAGATATTTTTCAGGATATTTTGGGATATCAAATTCTTGATCAATCCAATCTTGATCATCCACATCAAAATCATCTTGAAAATCTGTTGAACTCTCTTTAAAAACATCAGATTCTAAAACTTGAGCCTTCAAATTCACTAATACGGAAGCCGCAAAAAATGCTTCGCTTGTCTCAGATAAATTCTTGTGATAAAAATCTTGATTATTTGAAATCTTTTCGAAAGTTTGTGTATGTTGCTCCAGAAAGCTATCAATTACACTTATTACATCAATATCCCATGGATCAAGATCTCCTTTCCCCGCAGCATCCTGGAGGAATTTAATCAACAATCTAGGTCCTAGTTGTTGCCTATCTATGGAATTTAAATATGATATTTTAAATAGCTAATATCTAATAACAAGATATCTACTTATTTATTTAATGCCAAATAAATATTGCATTAATTTAAGAAATTGTTGGAGCCTTTAAGATCTGATTACTTTTAGTTCCTGAGAAAATTTTTGTTTTCACAGTAGTTTTTACGGCATTTAAATCTCTATCAACTAAATTATTAATAGATGCAAGATAGCTTTCGGTAACTAATCTTGGATATAAACCAATTCCAATTATCGGTAGAAGTAAACAAGCAATAATATAAATTTCTCTAGGTTCTGCATCAATTAGTTTTCGTTCTTCGGTTAATTTAGGATTTTCTTTACCAAAGAAAATTTCCCGTAACATTGATAGTAGATAAATAGGAGTAAGTATTACCCCAATAGCAGCTAAAGAGGCCATAACTACTCTAAACGGGAGAGTATAAACCTCATCAGTAACGAATCCTGTGAATACCATTAATTCTGAAACAAATCCGCTCATACCAGGCAAAGCAAGTGACGCTAAGGAGCAAGCAGTCCATAAAGCAAACATGATTCTCATTTTTTGCCCTACACCACTCATCTCGTCAAGTTTAAGAGTCTTCGTCCTGTCATAGGTAGCTCCAACAAGAAAAAATAAACTAGCGCCAATTAATCCATGACTTACCATTTGTAGCATCGCTCCACTTGTTCCGAGGCTACTAAAACTACCTATTCCAATAAGAACAAAACCCATATGACTTATTGAGCTGTATGCAATTTTTCTTTTTAAATTTCTTTGTGCAAAAGAAGTTAAAGCGGCATAAATTATGTTTACTACTCCAAGAACTATTAATAAAGGGGCAAATTGAGCATGAGCGACAGGTAATAATTGCGCATTAAATCTAAGAAGAGCATATCCTCCCATTTTCAGTAAAATTCCAGCTAGAAGCATATGCACAGGAGCTGTAGCTTCTCCATGAGCATCTGGAAGCCAAGTATGAAGAGGCACTATTGGGAGTTTTACTCCAAATGCAATTAATAGTCCGACATAACAAAGTATTTGGAATTTTTGACTAAAATCTTGAGCTGCCAAATGCGAAAACCCAAAGTTTGGAATTTCTGTACCATAGAAACCCATTGCCAAGGCTGCTAGAAGAATAAATATAGAACTACCAGCTGTATAAATAATGAATTTTGTTGCTGCATATTGTCTATTTTTGCCACCCCATATAGCCAATAGTAAGTATACGGGAATTAATTCGAGTTCCCAAGTTAGAAAAAATAGAAGCATATCTTGAACAGCAAATACTGCGATTTGCCCACCATCCATTACTAATATTAGAAAGAAAAATAACTTTGATTTGAACTTGACTGGCCATGCAGCTAGAACCGCTAAAGCAGTTATAAAACTAGTTAATAATATTAATGGCATTGAAAGACCATCTGCACCAACAGACCAAGTTAAACCTAAATCAGGAAGCCAATTTATGTTTTCATTAAGTTGAACATTTTCATTATTTATGTCAAAACCATTTATATAAGAACCTACTGTTATCAAAAAAGTTATTAATGCTATAGACAAAGCAAACCATCTAACCTCTTTACCCTCTCCTTTATCTGGGAAAAAAGGTATAACAAAAGCACTACCAATTGGGAATAAAATTGAAGCTGATAACCAAGGAAAAGTCGACAATCCCGCTCCTAGAGTTCCTAACATTTGTGTTTCAAAATGCGTAAAAAAATAAGTACTCAATTTAATAAGAAATTTATCTTAAGTAAAGTCTAGAAATTATCTGTATTTTTTCACCCCAATGGACAGTGAAGACACACAATTGTAATTAAGTTAATTATGGAGATTGAAAGCCAAATATAGCAACTAGTAGAATAACTCCTCCAAAAACAATAAGAGCATAAAATTGAGCTCGACCTGTCTCAAAATATTTTAAACCTTCTCCACTACCCAAAGTTACAAGTCCAGTAAGATTGACTACCCCATCAACGACCTTAGAATCTACTTCTAAAACTTCTTTTGCAAGTTTTCTACTACCCTTAACAAAAATTTTTTCATTAATATCATCTAGATACCATTTATTTGATAAAAATTTATTAATGGTAGGAAACTTTTCTGCAAATAAAATTGCCAAATTTATTTTTTTCACAAAATATGCTTGATAAGCAACAATGATTCCAATCGATGCAATAACAACTGATGCTATCGCTAAAGGTAAAAATTCTTTTAATTCAAAGGCTTTAACCGCAATTTCTGCTTCTTCAGGGTCTAATAAATTTGCAAATTTGCTATCCCATGGGAGTCCCATAAAGCCAATAATTACGGAGGGTACTGCTAGGAAGACTAATGGAAATGTCATTGACCAGGGTGACTCATGAACAGAACCAAGTACTTCGTGGTCTTCTTCATTCTCTTCATCTAAATCTATTTTAGAAGCAATTAAAAGTTCTTTTTGTAATTCTTTATTCTCTCCTCTAAAGTCACCTTCAAATGTCAAAAAATAAAGCCTAAACATATAAAAAGCAGTCATTCCGGCTGTAAAAAGTCCTACAAACCAAAAAGCTGGAAATGATATAAACGCATTTCCGAGTATCTCATCTTTGCTCCAAAAACCAGCCAATGGTGGAATACCACTAATTGCTACACAACCTATTAAGAATGTCGCAGAAGTAAATGGCATTTTTTTTCTTAAACCGCCCATCAATCTCATATCTTGGGCTAATACAGGCTGATGGCCAACTACTTCTTCCATAGCGTGTATCACAGAACCAGAACCTAAAAATAGCATTGCTTTGAAGCAAGCATGAGTAACTAAATGAAAAATTCCAGCTATTGGAGCTCCACAACCCATCGCAAGCATCATATAGCCAAGCTGAGAAACAGTACTGTATGCTAAACCCTTTTTTAAATCCATTTGAGTCAAAGCTATAGAAGCGCCTAAAAAACAAGTGATGGTGCCAACTAAAGCAATAATGAACTGAATTGAAGGAAATATAGTATATAAAGGTTGAAGCCTAGCTACTAGAAAAATTCCTGCTGCAACCATAGTAGCTGCATGTATCAGTGCAGAAATGGGAGTTGGTCCCTCCATCGCATCAGGCAACCATACATGAAGTGGAAATTGAGCTGATTTTGCCATTGGACCTAAAAAGACTAAAAAACAAAGAAGTAAAGCAGCCCAAACAGGTATTGAATTATCAGAAACTGATTGAGAAATTCCTGTAGCTATTTCATTAAAATCAAAACTATTCGTTGCCCAAAATAGACCAAGAATTCCTAGTAATAAACCAAAGTCTCCGACTCTATTAACCACAAATGCTTTTTGTGCTGCGTGTGCAGCACCATCTCTGTCATACCAAAAACCGACCAATAAATAAGAACACATTCCAACTAATTCCCAAAAAACATAAATTTCTAACAAATTTGGACTAATTATCAATCCCATCATTGAACTACTAAATAGGGCTAAGTAGGTAAAAAATCTGACATAGCCCTTGTCATGCTCCATATAGCCATGAGAATAAATCATTACCAGCAAAGTAATCGTGGTTACCAAAGCAAGCATTACACTACCCAAAGGATCAAGCACAAAACCCATTGGGATTGTGAAATCACCAGCATTGGCCCATACAAATAAT
The DNA here is from genome assembly GCA_902618335.1 of uncultured Prochlorococcus sp. Taxonomy (GTDB): domain Bacteria; phylum Cyanobacteriota; class Cyanobacteriia; order PCC-6307; family Cyanobiaceae; genus Prochlorococcus_A. The sequence continues at coordinate 13,792 of CACNAI010000021.1, forward strand.
TTTTCTACAGATTGATAACCATTAATTTGTTCAATCAAAGCTTTATAGCTAATTACGGCAGAAACACCAACGAATGAAATTAAACCTATTGAAACTATTTCTCTAGAATCATTAATTTTTTTATTAATACTTATTAATCCTAATCCAGAAAGTACTGCCCCAATAAGAGGAAAAACAGGAATTAACCAGGCAATTTCTGAAGCTTGAGGCATCTTTCAAAAAAGTTATATTTATGATTTTAAACTGTCAATTGAAAAATTCCGACAAAAATGATGAATTAAATGTTTTTACGGCAATATTTATATATTGGTGAGACCACCAAAGTACAACTATTGCAATTAATATGCCAAATTGAGATAGCCTTAAAAACTCTTTTATTTTTAGTTCTTGCCTTCCTTCGAGAATTGCCATAAAAGGAATAATAGAAGTACTTTTTTTGAAGTTTTCAAATTCCTCTCCAAATCTTTTAGCTAATCTCTTATCCCCATGCCAGATAGCGAAAAGATGGTGCAAAATTAAACCAACAGAAGTTATTAATGTAAAGGATGTGCCAATCCATAAAGTATGCGCAAAACACCAAATTATCTGACCAAAAGCTTGTGGATGTCTTGTAATTCTCATTATCCCTGTTCCGTAAATTCGAACGGTCGGTTTTAAAACTGAGGGAATTTCCAATAAATTATAAGTAGCGGGATATAAAAATAAAAAACTTATTGCAGTTAAACACCACACTATAAAAAAAACGAAACTATTACCCTGCAAATTCCATAATCTGATTCCATCATATCTGTGCGCCAGAAAATAACTAATCAAAATAAGAGCTGACGGCAAACTAAAAAAAACGAAACATAATCGCCATAATCTTGCTCCCATAATAGATTCCGCTTTAATTCTTAATGCAGCTCCACCGCTATGAATTAATGCAAAAACCAAAATCAGGAATAGAATTATTAAAGAGGATTTATGAGTCTCCATAAATTTTAATTATTCAAATAATTTAGTTCTTAACAAGAATGCTTTAAAGCATTAGAATTATAAATAATTTTAGGCACCAAAGGATAGATGCCCGAATTACCTTTTACTCTCGACCAATTAAGAATACTAAAAGCTATTGCAGCTCAGGGAAGTTTTAAAAAAGCTGCAGATCTTTTATACGTCACTCAACCTGCCGTGAGTTTACAAATACAAAATCTAGAAAAACAACTTGAAATTACAATTTTCGATAGAGGTGGTAGAAAAGCCCTATTAACTGAAGCAGGAAGACTTCTATTAGAATATTGTGAACGAATTTTGAATCAATGCGATGAAGCGTGTAAGGCTATTGAAGATTTGAATAGTTTAAAAGGGGGGACTCTAGTTATTGGAGCCAGTCAAACAACAGGAACCTATTTGATGCCAAGAATGATAGGACTTTTTAGACAAAAATATCCTGAAGTGTCAGTTCAACTTCAGGTTCATAGTACTAGAAGGACTGGCTGGAGCGTTGCCAATGGACAAATTGATTTAGCTATTATTGGAGGTCAATTACCTAGTGATTTAGAAAATCTGCTACAAGTTATTCCATATGCAACTGATGAATTAGCCCTAGTTTTACCAACTAAACATCAACTCTCTAACAAAAAAGAGCTTTTAAAAGAAGATTTATACAAACTAAATTTCGTCACATTAGATTCTCAATCTACGACAAGAAAAGTTGTTGATAAACTTCTTCAAGATTCTGGACTTGACATTCAAAGATTAAAAATTGAGATGGAACTTAACTCTCTTGAAGCAATCAAGAATGCAGTTCAATCAGGTCTAGGTGCCTCATTTTTACCTGTTGTCTCAATTGAAAGAGAATTAGCGGCTGGCACAATACACAAAGCATTTGTTGCTGACTTGGAGGTTAAAAGAGAATTAAAATTAATTACTAATCCATCAAGATACACTTCAAGAGCATCAGAAGTATTCAAAAAAAATATCCTTCCTCAATTCGCTAGTTTAGAAAGCCCTTTAAGACACGTTTAGAATTGATCAGAACTGAATTGCCTCTTTATTAATTCCAACGCCTCCATCCTCGGCTTGCCCATCACCCTTGATTATAAATTTATTTTCATTGACGTCAGTTTGATAAACGCACTTTACTATTGGTTTATCGCGTATGGATCCAATATAAGCGAAAGTATTCATTCTTTGCTTACATTCTCTTACATCTTCATTACTAATAGCTCCTTGTTTTTGTAAAACTGTCCAATTCTCTCTTCTTATTACACAACCTGGCTGGAGAGCTGGTTGCGTTACAAAACTCGTAGATGGGTTTAAAGTTGTATACATTTCAACATCGATTACAAATGCACTTGCACCCCATTGTCTACAAAATTCAGGATCTGGAACGGCCATATCTAATTGTTGTTGACTAGCTATATTTCCCTGTCCGCCATCTGTTGTACTGGTAATCGCACTCCCAATACCAACTCCTAGGATTAATACCCCTGCGAGTACAGCGATGGTTCCTGTATTAAAATTAATCTTTTGTTCGGGAGCAGCAGGCAATCTACTATTTTTTTGTCTATAAGAATCCATATCTCTTGGATTTGAAGAGTAATAACTCCTATTTGGACCTCTACTGGATCTTCTATTTGAGGGAGGTCTATTCATAATTCCTCATTTGTCTTTGGTAAACCCATTGAATAGTTCATTACTCTGCAATCAGGGTTATAACTTAACTGCCCATTTTGTAGCAAAAATTTGATAAGGCCTTCAATTTCTGATCCTATTTTCCGAAGTTCATAATCATCCAGTTTCTTTCCTGCTCTCGCTTTTAATAATTCCTTAAATTTTTTATTAATTTTATTTAAAGAATCTTCATTCCAAATAAACTCGTTATCAGGATCTAAATCAAGAGTAAGTTTGTTGGGATGAAACTTTAATTCTTTATCAATAACTTCTGCAGTAAAAATTCTTACATGTCGAGTAGTTGATTTTAAAAGCATTTTTTCCATAATTTTGCGAAATATTCAACGAAAAAAACTATAATGTCTTAACTTTAATGTAGCTTATTAGTAAGTGTTAATTTATTTCTTGATTTAATAATGCGAGTTGTAATTGCTGGTGCTGGTTTAGCAGGTTTATCTTGTGCTAAATACTTAGTTGATAATGGTCATATTCCAATAGTCTTAGAAGCTAGAGATGTTCTAGGAGGGAAGGTTGCTGCATGGAAAGATGAGGATGGAGACTGGTATGAAACTGGTTTACACATATTTTTTGGAGCTTACCCTAATATGTTGCAACTATTTAAGGAACTAGATATAGAAGATAGACTCCAATGGAAAAGTCACTCCATGATATTTAATCAGCCATCCGAGCCAGGGACTTACAGTAGATTTGACTTTCCAGATATCCCGGCTCCTGCTAATGGAGTTTCAGCCATCCTTAGCAATAATGATATGTTGACTTGGAATGAAAAAATTCTTTTTGGGTTGGGTTTAGTTCCTGCAATGCTAAGAGGTCAAAAATACCTAGACAAATGTGATGCGAAATCGTGGACAGACTGGCTCAAAGAACACAATATTCCTGAAAGAGTCAATGACGAAGTTTTTATAGCCATGAGTAAAGCTTTAAATTTCATTGGGCCGGATGAAATATCATCTACAGTATTACTAACTGCTTTAAACAGATTCTTACAAGAAAAAAATGGTTCAAAAATGGCATTCCTTGATGGTGCCCCTCCAGAAAGACTTTGCCAACCAATGGTTGAATACATAACCGCTCGGGGTGGCGAAGTGCACATGAATAGTCCATTAAGAGAGATTAATCTTAATGAAGACAGCACTGTTAAAAGTTTTACTATTGCCTCTTTAGATAAAAATGAAAAGAAAGAATTAACTGCCGACGCTTATGTTAGTGCCATGCCTGTAGATCTCTTTAAATTAATGATACCTAAACAATGGAAGGGTCTAGATGCTTTTTCTAAACTAGATGGTTTAAATGGTGTACCAGTAATTAATATCCATCTCTGGTTTGATAAAAAATTGACAGATATTGATCATTTACTTTTCAGTAGATCACCACTACTAAGTGTTTACGCCGATATGAGTATTACATGCAAAGAATATGAAGATCCAAATAGATCAATGCTTGAATTGGTTTTTGCACCAGCAAAAGATTGGATAAACAGAAGCGATCAAGATATCGTTGATGCAACTATGGATGAACTAAAAAAATTATTCCCAACACATTTTATGGGTGAAGACAAGACAAAATTAAGAAAATACAAAGTAGTCAAGACTCCAAGATCAGTTTATAAAGCAGTCCCAGGATGCCAAGATTTCAGACCTAGCCAAAAATCTCCCATAAAAAATTTCTTCT
>CACNAI010000022.1 GCA_902618335.1 uncultured Prochlorococcus sp.
ATAAAGGAACAATATTGTTAAGGTTCCAATTACAGAACCTATAAAACCTCCAAAAAAATTAACTAATAATCCAGATTGTGTAATTATTGGCTCTTCCTTTTTTTCTTCTTCAAAATCAGGAGAATCAACTACTTTTAAGCGCTGATTGTTTGTTGATTGTTTAAGTTGTTGGTGTCGGATGAGGGCTTCGAAATCAGGCATGGAATTTGTGTGGCAATTGAACAATAAGCAGACCAGCCCGTCATTCGACGAGGATCTGATCTACCTAAATCATCTACAGCTTCAAATACGGCATTACCCGAGGCTTCTGCTTTATCAAACGCTGAAAGTAATGGTATAAATGTATCAAAAACATATAAACCAAAATTTTCTAAAGCTGCTTTGGCTTGTTGCGCTGCTTTTTGCTGTCTAAAATCAACTTTTACTATCACTACTGCGTGGTTAACTTTTAATTTGCTTAATAAATTAGCTAGTTCAACAGTTAACTCTACTGATCTTGCTTTTGCAGTGGTAGGTAAGATAACTAAATCTGAACCATATGCTAAGTGTTTAAGTTCTTCTTGATCACTGCTAGCTTGTCCATCAGTTATTACAATCTCTGATGATCTTGATGCTTTAGCAGCTGAACTGACAGGGAAAACTGGAAATGGAAGATTGCCTCTTGATGCGTAGGCTAAAGCAGATCTATTCTTGTCGGCATCCACTATGCAAACTTTTTTTCCTTCAGAATGCCAAACACTAGCTAGGTGAATACTTGTGCAGGTCTTAGCTACACCCCCTTTTTGTCCGCAAACGGTAATGAACAATTTTTTGTTTTTATTTCTCTTACTTTGGAGAATAATTTCTTAATGTCAAGAGAAATTGATTTTTAATGCTTTAAAACTTATTTTTTGAAATATTTTAAAGAAATTAATATTTTTAGATAACCTTATAAAGTTCCTTATTGAAATTGGCTAGTGAAGAAAAGAATTGGATTAGGTACGTGGTCTTGGGGCAATAAGCTTTTTTGGAATTACCAATCTACAAATGACGATGATTTACGTGAGACATATAATGAAGCCTTACGAAGAGGTTTCGACCTAATTGATACTGCAGATTCTTACGGTACTGGGAATCTTCAGGGTAGAAGCGAATTGTTAATAGGCAAATTTTTACTAAATACTTCTTCAGCAAAGAAAAAAAGAATTCAAGTAGCAACCAAACTTGCACCTTATCCCTGGAGAATAGGTAACAGAGGTTTTAATAAACCTTTTTTAGAAAGTTTAGAAAGACTTAATAACAAATTAGATATAGTGCAATTACATTGGTCAACTGCAAAATACAATCCTTGGCAGGAATTAGGGCTGTTGAATAATCTTTGCGATTTAAAAGATCAAGGCTTTGATTTTCAAATAGGCTTATCAAATATAGGCCCTAAAAGATTGATGAAATTAATTAATTTCTTGGCAAAAAGAGATCAGAGCCTAAAGAGTGTTCAGATACAGTTTTCTTTGCTTGCTCCCGATTTAGGAAAACAATATCAGGTAAAAAAAATTTGCGACGAAAATAATATTGATTTCTTTGCTTATAGTCCTTTGTCCTTTGGAATACTCTGCATTGATCCAGATAAAGAAGAAAATAAAGAAAAAAGTTTTATTCGTAATGCATTATTTGAAAACTATAAAAAACCAACATACGAATTGCGGAGGTGCTTAAAAAAAATTGCAAATCAAAGATCAGTTTCACAAGCACAAGTAGCAATTAATTGGTGTTGTTATCAAGGAGCTATTCCACTCGTTGGAATGCGAAAAAAATCTCAAGTTATTGACGTATCGAATGTATTCAATTGGAATTTAAATAAAAATGAATTTAAAGTACTTCAGGAATTTTCAAAAAAATGTTTAAAAAAAATGCCTAAAAATCCTTTTTCAAGTATTTAATTAATTTTTAGCTAGATATCTTTTTATTTTTTTTATTTGAAAACTATTATTCCATAGTTCAGTGGGAAATTTTTCGCCAGTGAATCTGATGACTTTAGGTTTCAGATTTATTATCAATTCATCTAGGTTTTTATTAGGTTCCATTCTGCAAGATTTGGGTTTCTAATAAGATAAATTAATTTACAATCAATCTTCTCAGTATTTATACTCATAAAATTAAAAATTTTTTTTTTAATACAAGCAACTGCAGCAATATTTACAAACTAATAAATTATCTACTACAAATTTTTATTGATTTAAAAAAGTGGAGTCCTTCCAGACTCCGCGCATCATTTGGTTGATAAGGCTGATATGACCCCATCTCCTTAAGGATCAAGCAGCAACTGGTGCTGTTTGACGGGAGAAACTAACGATTTTGTTAGCATTTGTGTTTTTGCTCTAACCGAGCCGGCTTCAGTCATCTTCCTTATGCCCCGTCGAAACCATTACAACCCCAAATAATGGAGTTGAGCGGAATCGAACCGCTGTCCGAAACATCGGTTGAGATCACCTAGTCCAATTGGACATTTATATTCTGACAGGCAAAATGAGTATTGAATAGTTTTTTTAAGTTTTTATCTTATATGAATGTAGTGGCTTCAGCTCCAGAGGGACTAGAGAAATATTTAGCTAAAGAAATTTCAAATTTAGGTGGCTTGAATATTAATACTTATAAGAGATTTATTAATTTTGAATGTAATTTTGAAACTTTTTATAGAGTTCATTTTTATTCCAGATTAGCTTTTCGTTTTTATAGAGAAATTACAAGTTTTAATTGCTATGACAAGCAATCTTTATATGAAGGGGTAAGAGATTCATTTGATTGGTTAAATTGGTTGCACTATGAAAAAACGTTTAATGTTCAAGTAACTGGGAGAACATCTTCCTTAAGTCATACACATTTCACTGCTCTTGAAGTTAAAAATTCTATAACTGATTTGCAAAAGGCAGTTTGGAATAAAAGGTCAAATATTTCTTTAGAAAATCCTGATTTTATAATTCATCTTCATTTAAATAATAATAAAGCAATTATCAGTCTTCAAAGCAGTGTGGAAAGCTTACATAAAAGAGGCTATAGACCCGCAGTTGGAAATGCCCCATTAAAAGAAAATTTAGCTTCTGGATTGATAAATATGACTCAATGGAATGGCAAAGTCCCTTTAATTGATTTTATGTGCGGCTCAGGCACTTTTTTAATTGAGGCAGTTAACCAATTTCTTGAAGTTCCCATAAATATTGATCAAGTATATCTATTTGAGAATTGGTTGGACTTTAGGAGGGATATTTTTCTTAATGAAAAAAATAAGGCTAAAAATAAAATTATAAATTATGAAAAATTACCAACAATAATAGGCTGTGAAATTAATAAACAGGTTTTTGAACAGGCGAAAGTAAATGTATCATTGGCTGGACTCGAAAATTATATTGAACTTATAAATAATGATTTTTTAGGACTCCAATTAAAATGTACACCTGGGATCATTGTGTGTAATCCTCCATACGGTAAAAAATTAGGCGATGAAAATGAATTGATTTGTTTATATGAACAAATGGGAATCTTCTTAAAGAATAATTTTTCAGGTTGGGAATTTTGGCTGCTAAGTGGAAATCCAAAACTAACAAAATATTTGAAAATGAAATCTTCATTGAAAATTCCCGTTAGCAATGGAGGAATAGATTGTAGATGGATAAAGTATTTAATAAGGTAATTTATTTTTTGCCTAAAACGGCCTTTGTCGTTTTGCCTAAACCCTCTAATGTTTGAGGAAGATAAGGTCCTTTGGCTAATTTTCCTCCAAGCTTCAAACTTAAGCCTGCAAGAAATAAATCGATAAATATTATTAGTAATAAATTATATTCAATATTCCAGTTATTATATTTTGTTAGAAAAAGATAAAAAATAATATGGATGCAAATTAGTACTAATAATAATAATGTGCTGCCAATTGCTAAAAATATTCCACCGCTAATTAATCTTCTTTTTTCTCTATCTACTTCTTGAAGAGCTATTCTTACATGCAAATCCATCACTGAACTTGCGATCGCTGAAATTCTGGAGGCGGTATTTGTAAAGTTTTTATTTTTTGATTTTTCCATATTATTTTCTGCCACCGTTTAGGAGAGTTCCTATTAGTAAACCAATACCAGCTGCAATAGCAATAGATAATAGTGGTTTTTTTCTTATTGGATTTTCTATTTTTGGTCTAAGTGTATTGTTAAGTTCTTCTAGTAATTCTTCTAATTGACTTTCGATAGGTTCAATTTTTTCTGATATTTCCCAATTGTTTTCTCTTATTGAATCAATAATTTCAAATAGTTGGCTTTTTATTCCAATTACCGAGGTTCCACTATGGCTAGCTATTACTTCAACTAAATCATCAATACTCCCTTTTGTGGCTTCAAGGGTTTGTTGTGCAATGTTAGGCCATTTTTCTTTTATTAAAGGTATTAAACTGTCAATTTTTTCAAGTAACCATTTTTCTGAAATAACTTCTTTTTCAGGAAGATCAGAGTTATTTTCTTTTTCTTCTACTTCTTTGGGAGGATGGTAGGTCTCCATTATTTAAAACTATTTATTTTAAGATTAGACCCTATTTTCTTAATTTGGAACCCTTATCTAAAGAATTGTTCGATTTATATAGAATAAAAACATATAAAAGTTTATTTACATTTTATTTATCTACTCTGTTCTGCAAGAAGGTTTTGTTAAGCTATTACTGAATTTATTAAATGAGTTTAAATTTCATCATGGATATTACATTTGCATCATTAATTTTTGCATCTCGCACAATCCCTACAGATTTTGGATTAGTAGCTGCAGCTATCGCTGGAGCTGGAAGTTTGCTATTCATTGCTTTAAGATTTGTTCCTGATGCAAGTAATTAAATTACAGGAACCATTTTTATAAAAGATACTTTTATCTCAACTTTGTTTTGAAAATAGATTCGATTTATTTATCAATTAGATAATGAATAAATGGGTTTTGCTTGAACATAAAGTTTATTCTGCTAACTCTTTCGATATTCATTATGATTTTCTTGTTGAAAATGGAATAGATTGTTTAACTTGGAAATTTTTGAAACTACCTTTATTAAATCAAGCTTCTATTGAAATTTTTAAGCAGCCAAATCATAGACTTGTATGGTTATCCAGGATAGAACATGAACTTTCTGATAATAGAGGGTTTGTAAAAAGAATTGATCATGGAATATTTAAAAGCGTTTGTTATAAATTGGATTCTGAATATTATAGATTCATTTTGGATGGTGAACTTCTTTACGGATTGTTTGAAATTTCGGGTAATTCTTGTAGATTGAGCAAAAATTATTAATATTCATTTATAAATAAACGTAATATTTCTATTGAGAATTTTTGCAAATTAGTTATTCTTATTTAGCTATTGAGACTTGAGATTGGTACATATCAATCAGGTCGAATTTGAAAATTTTAAATCTTTTGGGGGAAATGTAAAAATTCCTCTTGAAGAGGGTTTTACAGTGGTTACGGGTCCTAACGGCTCTGGGAAAAGTAATATTTTAGATGGAATTTTATTCTGTTTAGGTCTAGCTAATAGTAGAGGGATGAGGGCTGAAAGATTACCAGATCTAATAAATAACTCCAAAGTTAAAGAGGGTAAGTCATCAGAAACATCTGTATCGGTAAAATTTAATATTCAAGATTGGTCTCCCAGAGAGGACCTCCCGCCTTTGGAACTTGAAGAAGATGAAATTACCCTTAATAAAGGTCAAAAAGAATGGGTAGTTTCAAGAAAATTAAGGCTTATGCCAGGTGGTTCTTATGCTTCTACTTATACTTCTGATGGAAAACAATGTACCTTGCAACAAATACAGAGAATATTAAGAGATATTAGTGTTGATCCTGAGGGCAGCAATGTTGTTATGCAGGGTGATGTAACAAGAATAGTTTCAATGAATAATAAGGAGAGGAGAAATCTTATTGATGAATTAGCAGGAGTCGCACTTTTTGACACAAGAATAGAACAAACTAATGCAAAATTAAATGACGTTTTCGAAAGACAAGAAAGATGTGAAATTTTAGAAAATGAATTGCAATCTGGTAAGAATAAGCTTGAAAAAGAATGTGAAAAAGCAAAGCGATATAAAGAGTTAAAGGCAAAATTATTACAAATAATGGAATTAGAGAAAGTTCTTATTTTTGATAAACAAGTAAAGCATGTTGAATCTATAGAAAAAAAAGAAAGTGAATTTGAAAAAAATAAAATATTATTTAATGAACAAAAAGAATCTATTAGCAAAGAAATATCAGTCTTAGAAGATGCTTTGAAAATACTGATTGATGAGCTTAAGGAGAAAGGAGAGGATAAATTGATAAAAGTGAATTCTGATATTGGAAGTATTAATTCAAGCTTGAGAGAACTTGATAGGATATCAAGTCTTAATAAAGAAGAAGGTATTAAATTACAAAAACAGAGAGATGAAATTGCAATTTCTAAGAGGAATATCGAGTCAGAAAAGATGAGACAAGAAAATTTCGATGATAATTTTTTAAATCAATTGAACTCGCAAATTGAGGATCTCACTTTAAAACACAAACTATCCAGGAAAAAACTTTCTGATGCGGCTGGAGAATCTGGAGAATTCTCAAAACAAAGTATCAAATTAAATTCCGAGCTTGAAAGTATAAAAAATCAAATTAATCCTTTGGAAATAAAAAAAAGGAAAATTGAAGAGGAAATTATTCAAAATAATATTCAAAAAGATGAAATATTGTCTCAGATTGACTCCTTAGACTTAGAAAAGCAGAAACTTTTTGAAGGAAATCAAAGAAAAAAAGAGACATCCGATACAAAGAATAAAAATTTGGCAAGTAATAGTTCAGAAATTAATTCTTTAAAAAATGAAATTGATTTATTAATTAAAACCAAATCAAGGCTAAATAACGAGCAATTAAGGCTTGAAAAGGATTTATCTAGATTCGAAAGTAGGAAGGAGGCTTTAAACGAATCTAGAGGTTCATATGCTCTCAGAATTCTCTTAGAAGCAGGGTTAGAGGGTATACATGGTTATGTAGCTCAACTTGGAGAGGTCAGTGAGAAAAATAGATATGCATTAGAAATTGCTGCTGGAAATAGATTAGGCCAAATTGTTGTTGATAATGATCATATTGCTGCTAAAGCAATTGAAATCCTTAAAAAGAAGAAAGCGGGAAGATTAACTTTCTTACCTTTAAATAGAATTAAAAGTCAAAAAAAGAATTATGCAATTACAAGATTTGAAAATAATAGGGAGAATGGATTTATTGATAAAGCTATTAATCTAATTACTTTTGATGAAGTTTATTCAGATGTTTTTCGATATGTTTTTGGAGATACTTTGGTTTTTTCAGACTTATCTACAGCTAGGTTATCTACACAAAAAAATAGGTTGGTTACCTTAAGTGGTGAATTATTAGAAGCAAGCGGGGCTATAACAGGAGGTAGCAAGTTAAATAAAGATTTGGCTTACAGGTTTGGAATTAATAATGATATTGATGATTCCAGTCCTATAAAAGAAAGATTATTAGTTATCGAAGAAGCTTTAAAAGAGTCAAATAATGATTTGATAATAAAAAATAATAGACTTAATAAATTAAATTCTAACCGTAGTCAAATAATTGAGGATTGTGCCTCATTTAATAAAGAGATTGAAGTAAATCAAACTTCTCTTGAAGTTGTTACAAAAAGAATTGAGGATTGTAAATCGAGATTAAATAAACTTGATAATGCTAATAATTTATTAGTTAACGAATTAGATCATTTAAAAAATGAATTGAAGCCTTATTATGATAAGTTTGATCAATTACAAACCATTCAAAAAGTAAATTATGAAAAAAATCAAAAATCTTCTTTAATAGCTTTTAATGACGATTTTAATAATCTTGATAAAAAACTAGAATTACTTATTAACGAGAGAGATAGTTTACTAAATAAGAAGAATGAATTCGCATTAAATAAAGAGCGTATCAATAATTCATTAAAAATTACATTATTGCAAGAAAAAAACTTGCAAGAATCTATTAAAGAACTTGCAAATAATCATAGTGAATGGATAGAAAAAAGAGATAAATTTAAAAAAGAACTTTTAGTTCTCGATAATAAAAAAAATTCTTTAGAAAAGGATTTAGGTTTATTGAGAAGAAAAAGAGATGAATTAAACTCTTCAATTTCAAATAAAAGGCAAGAATATAATAATTATCTACTAAAGCTTGAATATCTTGATAGGGATATGGATTCTCTTAAGGAAGAAATTAGGAGCGAGAAAATAAAATTAGAAAATTATAAAAAAGATCTTCCTAATCCTCTCCCGAAGTTTGGAGAATATGAAGGGAAGAGTCTTGAATCACTTCAATCAGAAATCTCGATCATAAATGCAAAATTACAAAGCTTAGAACCTGTTAATATGTTGGCTCTTGATGAATTAGAAGAATTAATTGAGAGATTAAATGGTTTACGAGAAAAATTAGAAATTCTATCTAATGAAAGATCTGAATTACTGCTGAGAATAGAAACTGTATCAACAATGCGTCAGGAGGCTTTTATGCAAGCATTTGTAGAAGTTGATAAACATTTTAGAGAAATTTTTGCAAATCTATCTGATGGAGATGGTTTTCTTCAACTTGAAAATCCTAATTCGCCTTTGGAAGGAGGATTAACTTTAGTAGCTCACCCTAAGGGGAAAAATGTTAGAAGACTAGCCTCCATGTCAGGTGGTGAAAAATCATTAACTGCTTTAAGTTTTTTATTTGCTTTGCAAAAGTACAAACCCTCTCCTTTTTATGCATTAGATGAGGTTGATAGTTTTTTAGATGGAATAAATGTTGAAAGATTGTCAAAATTAATATCTAATCAGTCATCAAATGCTCAATTTATAGTCGTAAGTCATAGAAGGCCTATGATTAGTGCGTCTGAAAGAACAATTGGTGTTGCGCAAGCAAGAGGTGCTAATACTCAAGTTGTTGGGTTACCAAATGCTGCATAAACACGCTTTTTTGAATTTATACGTCAGAATAATGGAAAGTTATTTATGAGTTTGTCTAACACATCTGCTAATAAGAATCGTCCAAATTCTATTCCTAGCGAACGTCTATGGTTAAGGTCAGAATTAATGGGTACACAAGTTATAACAACTGATACTGGAAGGCGTTTAGGAGTAGTTGGTGAAGTTGTTGTTGATATTGATAGAAGAGAGGTTGTTGCTTTGGGACTAAGAGATAATCCACTTACAAGATTTTTGCCAGGTTTACCAAAATGGATGCCTCTAGAAAGTATCAAGCAAGTTGGAGATGTCATATTAGTCGACTCTTTAGATTCTTTGAGTGAAAGCTTTTCGCCAGAAAGATATGGGAAGGTAATTAATTGTCAGGTGATTACTGAATCTGGACAACTTTTAGGAAGAGTTCTTGGGTTTTCGTTTGATATCGAGACTGGAGATCTGATTTCTCTTGTCATGGGTGCAGTTGGTGTTCCACTTTTAGGTGAAGGGGTTTTAAGTACTTGGGAAATTCCTGTTGAGGAAATTGTAAGTAGTGGTACTGATAGGATTATTGTTTATGAAGGTGCTGAAGAGAAATTGAACCAACTGAGTAGTGGACTACTTGAGAAACTTGGAGTAGGAGGTTCTTCATGGGATGAAAGAGATTCGAATGGATATTCAGCAAATCTTGTACCAGTTGAGAATCAGTTACTGTCAGGTTCGGAACCAGAACAGCAAAACAATTTGGTTGAGGAATATGAAGAAATCGTTGAAGAAGATGATTATGAAGATGATTATGAAGATGAACTTGAATATGTTGAAATAAAGGGTTCTTCAGAGGAAATAAATAATACTAAAAAGCTATATATGGATACTGATTCTTCTGATCAGATAGAGAATCAAAAAAATGATAATCAAATAGATGAAGAAAAGAATATTGATTTAAAGAAGAATAAACAATCAAAAACTAATTTAGCTTCGAAAAGACGAATCCAAAATGCAACAGAAACTTTAGATATTGAACCACTAGATGAACAAAATTTGGTTAATGATAATAAAAAATCTGAAAAGTTTGAAATTGATGATCCTTGGTAATTTTCAAAGCTTTTTTATTGAATTAAAAATTATAGAAGCAAGTTTTGCTGCTGCACCTTTATCTCCTCGTTCTTTTTGTAAATTATCACTAATACTTTTTAATTGATCTCTATTTTTAATAAGAAATAACACTTCTCTTGCAATTTTTTTAGGAGAAATATTTCCTATCCTTTCAGGTATAATCATTTTCTTAGCTTTAATATTGGGCCAAGCAAAAAACTTCTTTTTTTTTAAATAGAAATATTTAATCATAAAAGTTAGAAATCTATTTACAAATGAAATTTTCCCAATTACTCCAAAAATACCGTCCCAGGCATTCATCATATTTAAATGTTGAGTTGGTAGAACAACTAACATTGGGAGAGCAATTGCAGCTAATTCAGCAGTATTTGCTCCTACAGTTGTAATCGCAAGATCACATTCTTTTAATATTTCATAGCAGGGATGTTTTTTAATTAGATAAATTTTCGTATTTTTTGATGTTTCAATTACATAATCAAAACAGGAGTTTTTTATGTTTTTAATTGTTTTGATTTTTGATGAGTAATATTTTGCAATTGGATTTCTATCGCTTTGAAAAAATAAATATTCACTTTTATCTGTGGTTGGGGCAATGGGAATTATAAAATTTATATTTTGATTTTCTTCAGCTATATGATCTGCAATTTCTAAAAAGAAAGGAATTCCAACAGAGAGCTTGGCTTTCTTAGAACCCGGTAACAATGCAATATAGTTTTCCCCTTTATTTTTTAATGATATTTCACTATTAAGATTGATATCTGCCATCAAATCGCCAATGATTTGACATTTATATTTATATTTTCTAGGAATTAAATTTTTTACTTTTACATTCATAGCAGCAATTTCGTTGGTCCATTGAGGCCATCGCGAAATCCATTCAGCATATGTGATATTTAAATAACCTAATCTTTTAGCTAGTAATATGCTCCAAAATTGATCTCCACCAAGGAAAATAACTACACCTTTTTTTGGCCAATAAGTAAAAGAAAGTGGCTTTATTAATAATTTCCAAAAACTTTTGGATTTTGTAATTAATTCGAATTTACTCCATGAATTTGCAACTAAAAATTCTTTACCAGTGGCATTTGGGCAAGGAACAAGGACTAATCTAAGACTGAAATCAGTTTTATCGTCATCACATAGAGATTTATTTATTTTGTTAAGCTCCTCTACTACAGGTTTCACCCAAGTAGATAATTCTCCAGGTCCATTAGAGACTATAACTACTGCAACTGATTTTTTTTTCATTGCAGTTAAACCAGAATACATTAAAGTGCGGACGGCGAGACTTGAACTCGCAAGGCCTAAGCCACACGCTCCTTAGACGTGCGCGTCTACCAATTCCGCCACGTCCGCAAAGGGTTTTCAAGCACCGGTGGGTACCTAAACCTTAATGTCATAATACATTATTAACTGAAATAAGGATGTCTAGTTTTAAAAGAGAATTTTTGAATATCATGAATTATTTTTCTATTGCATAAAACAAATATTTTTACATATCTAACGTTCTAGGTTGTATTGTAAACAATGTCCTCTAATCACTAAAAAATTTTGTTAAGTAATTTGGCAAAGAATTTTTTATTTTAAGTCATTTTCATTTCTTCAATTTAATTTTCATAATGGTTGAAAAAGTTTTAATTGCTAATCGTGGAGAAATTGCTTTACGAATTGTCAGAAGTTGTAGAGAACTAGGTATTGCAACAGTTGCAGTTTTTAGCACCGTAGATAAAAAAGCATTGCATGTTCAGCTTGCAGATGAAGCGGTATGCGTTGGAGACTCATTGAGTAATAAGAGTTATTTAAATATTCCAAATATACTGGCAGCTGCGACATCAAGAGGAGTTGATGCTATTCATCCTGGTTATGGATTTCTTGCTGAAAATGATAAGTTTGCTGAGATGTGTAATGATCATGGAATAGTTTTTATTGGTCCCTCTCCTAAAGCAATTAGATCTATGGGAGATAAATCTACGGCTAAAGAAACTATGGAATCAGTAGGTGTTCCAACAGTGCCTGGTAGTAAAGGCTTATTATCAAATGTTGATGAGGCTTATATATTAGCGAATGATATTGGCTATCCCGTAATTATCAAAGCGACTGCTGGAGGAGGGGGAAGAGGAATGAGGTTGGTTGAAAATGCTGATAATCTTGAAAAAATGTTTAAAGCAGCTCAGGGTGAAGCAGAAGCAGCTTTTGGTAATGATGGTTTATATATGGAGAAATTTATAAAGAAGCCAAGACATGTAGAAATTCAAATATTGGCGGATAGGTCAGGTAATGTAGTCCATTTAGGAGAGCGAGATTGTTCAGTTCAAAGGAGACATCAGAAGCTATTGGAAGAGTCTCCTAGCCCTGCAATTAATACTAAATTAAGAAAAAAAATGGGAAATGCTGCGATTGCTGCTGCAAAAAGTATCGGTTATGAAGGAGCTGGTACAGTTGAATTTTTAGTTGATGATAATGATAATTTTTACTTCATGGAAATGAATACCAGAATTCAAGTTGAACATCCTGTTACTGAAATGGTAACTGGAGTTGATTTAATAGCTGAGCAAATCAAAATCGCAAGCGGAGCAAACTTAGAATTTAATCAAGATGATATCCACTTAAATGGTCATGCTATTGAATGTAGAATCAACGCTGAAGATCCTTCTCATAATTTCCGACCATCACCTGGGAAAATAACAGGTTGGCTGCCTCCTGGAGGCCCTGGCGTAAGAGTTGATAGTCATGTTTATACCGGTTATGAAATACCTCCATTTTATGACTCATTAATTGGTAAATTAATAGTCTGGGGAAAAGATCGCAATACTGCAATTAAACGTATGAACAGAGCTTTAAATGAATGTGCAGTAACTGGTATTCCTACAACAATTAATTTTCATCTAACCTTATTGAATAAAGCTGAATTTAAGGAAGGTAAGATACATACAAAATATGTGGAAGAAGAATTATTACCAAATTACTGAAAAAAATTGAATAATCTTTATGAAATATGCATATGCAATGCAATTTTTATAAGACCTTGCTGACCAACTAAAATCTCTCTTAAAAAACTTATAGCTCCAATCCAAATTACCGGTCCTATATCAACTCCTCCTATAGGGGGAATTAATTTTCTTGTTAAATTAAGAACAGAGCTTGATGGTATTGAAATTAATAACCAAAAACCTTTACTTAAATCAATTTTTGGGTACCAACTAAGAATTAATCTAATTAAAAAAACTACAGTTAGGTATGATAAAAAAATTCCTAAACTAATATCTAAGATTTTGAGAGAGTTTATAAGCAAAGAAATCACAATTATTTAATTCATCTTAATAAATAACCCATTGAAACGTATTTAATTCGTATTATAAATTGAGAATTTAATATTTAAAAGTGTTTCAAATCTCTAATTTATTATTGGTTGCGGATTTTTCTGCTGAAGTTGCAAATAATTCCGCAGTTGGAATGATAGGTAGTTTTATTGCCGCCGCTTTACTTATCGTTATTCCAGCTTCCGCATTTTTGATTTTTGTTAGTCAGAAAGATTCCCTCGATCGTACTTCTACTGGCAGACGCTAGTTTTTATAGAAGTTTTAAGTACACTATATATGTAGGGTGATTTAAGTCTCCCTTTTAAAATTAATTTTGGAGAAAGAAAGTGGTCAATGCTAGTCTCAATTGGGCCAGTATTGTTGGTATAGTTCTCGCAGTCTGTGGGGGAGGCCTTTATTTCTTAAGGTCTTTTAAACCTGCATTGGCAAGAGATTATGATGTTTTCTTCGCTGCTATAGGACTTTTATGCGGAGGAATATTATTTTTTCAAGGTTGGAGGTTAGATCCTATCCTTCAATTTGGTCAGTTTTTGTTAGCTGGAACCACAGTTTTTTTTGCATATGAAAGTGTGCGATTGAGGGGAGTAGCTACTGATCAAGCTAGAAGGTCATCTTATTTTGATGATGATCCTATTTCAGATCCGCCCAGGAATTCTAGAGCCCGATTTAATGATGAGTACGATAGGTTTGAAGAAGCCGAAAGACCATCAAGAAGATTTAAACCTCAAGAAGATGAGTTTGATGATGAGTATATGGAGGGTAGATCTCGAAGGAGAAATGTCTCAAGAGCAATAACTGCTTCTGCAGCAAGTAGAAGCAGGCCATCTACAAGAGAACCAAATAAGTTTGAAAACGAAGAACCTGCAAGAAGAAGAAGACAGGCTTTAGAAGATAGAAATAGTAATGAATCAGAAAGAAATAAATTTGGTGATAGACGAAACTTATCTCGCGATGATATTAAAACAGGATCAAGACCAAGAATGAATAGGACAGTTTCTAGACAGAATAATATTTCTACTCCTGAAGATTCTTCCCCATCCAGAAAAAAACCTATAAGATCTCCTATTAGGCAGCAAACTTCGACAGCTCAAGTAGAAGATGCTTCATTTAAAGATGCTAATCAAGTAAAAAAAACTCGTGAGACTCGTAGAGCAAGCTCTTCAGCTAGATCAAGTTCAAAAAATCAAAATGGTAGATATAGTGTTGGAACAAACAAAAAGAAACCTAGAGATAACAGTTCAAGATTTGATGATTAATTATAAAATTCCTGCCCATTTTAAAAATGATTGTTTACTAATTAACTCAATTAGTATTATTGCTAGGAAACCTATCATTGCGAATCTTCCATTAGTTATTTCGGAATAACTACTCCAACCGAATTTATATTCAATATCAATTGATTTTTCATCTAATTTATTTTTTTCAATTTGTTTATCGATGTAACTTGCATCTTTCTGCTGTTCTATAAAACTCTCATCCTCCAAATTAGTGACTTCTGAGTTAGTTTGTTCTTCTTTAGGATTCATTTTTTTTGCTAATCCTTAAAATTATACTTATCTGAAGTCAATAATTTCCAGTCTCCTTGTCCATTCAATTCTAAAATATTTTCATGAAAGTCTTTTAAGCTAGGTCTATGTCCAACACTAATGAGAGAAAGTTCTCGTTTCTTTAGTAAACTGTATAGTTTTTTTTCAGTTTCAATATCTAAAGCACTTGTTGCCTCATCAAGTACTGCAAATCTTGGTGAATTTAGTAAGAGTCTTGCAAAAGCTAATCTTTGTTGCTCTCCTAAAGAGAGAATTCTTGGCCAATCTTGTTTGATATCAAGATTTGGATAACGATCAACTAAGGTTTTTAAATTTACTTCATGAAGCACAGAAGTAAGATGTTCATCACTAAATTTCTTAACTTCTGTTGGGTAACATAATTGTTCCCTTAAAGAACCTAGTAACATATAAGGTTTTTGAGGTATGAATAATAATTCCCCAATTTTTGGTTTTTTTATTACGCCATGATCGGGTTCCCATAAACCACTAATCATTCTCAGTAATGATGTTTTTCCACATCCAGATGGTCCTACAACTAAAAGGGATTGATTATTGTCAATGCTCAAATTTAAATTTTTTATTATTGTTTTATTTGATCCAGGTGGACAAAGGTCAGCATTATTAATAAGAATTGACGGGTAATCTGAAATAACGTTTTGATTACTTGTTGGGTTAATTTGACTAATTGATTCAACTTTTGATTGGAATCCTTCTAATCTGCCAATACCAGCAGTAAATTTCGCAAGTTCTTCTATTTGATTAACAATGAAAAATAACGAACCTTCGACCATTCCAAATGCAAAGCTTGCCTGAATAAAGCGCCCATAATCAATATCACCTTTAAAGTAAGGGATTGCCATTATTAAATATGGAAAGAAATTTCCTGCATAATTAATGGATCTTCTCATGACGTCAATTATTACTCTCCATATGATCAGTAAATTAAAGTTTCTAACCACCTCCCCTAATCGCCTTTCAGTTTCACTTCGCTCAGGATTTTCTCCAGAGTAAAAGGCTATTGATTCAGCATTATCTCTAATATGTACTAAGCCGTATCGAAAATCTGCTTCATATCTGAGTTGATCAAAGTCAATCTTTACAAGATTTTTCCCAGCAATTAAAAGGATAGAAGTTGCAAATGCAGCGTAACCAAATAAAGAAAAAGTAAGTGTTGTACTAATACTCCATAAAATAAGAATATTAAGTGAAAATGTTAGTAGGGCATCAAAAATACCTAATGTGAAACTGAGACTTTGTCCGGTAAAAGCTCGGGTATCATCTGTTATCCGTTGATCAGGATTATCTACATCTGTTTGTTCTTCATCATTGGGATTTAATTGGTAATAAGCTTTATTAGTCATATAATCTTTGACTAAACTTTTTGAAAGCCATTCTCTCCAAATTATTCCTAACTTATATGTAAAAAATATTTGGGAAACACGTATTGGTAGAGCTACGGCGAAACAACAAGCGTAAATTCCCAATATCCGATAAAACCCATCTTCTTGTTTTTCTACCAAAGCATTTGTTAAATCTCTTGCAATGAATCCTATACCTGCGTTTATTCCGTTTACAGCTAAAAGCATTAATACAATTATCGCAAGGAATAACCAATGTAACCATCTACGGTTTTTTAATTGACGTCTTAAGCTAAAAAAGCTCCCTGATCCAATTAAAAATAAGGCAGAGAAAAGTAATCCCCAGCTACCTGCCCATATTGAATTGACAGTACTTACTACACCTCCGAAATACTTTTCAAGAAAAATTGGTTGAAAGCTTTCAAAAAAACTTATTATTCCTGTAAGACTAACAAGTACTACTCCACCAACACAAAATAAAAGAGAAATCAAAAGCCATATGAATTGGAATCCATTACATTGATCTATGGGAAGAAAAAACGGTTGAGATAGCTTTCTTAATTTTTGTAATTGATACAGTATTTTGGATTTATTATTAACTGCTTTATTCATTACTCGACTTGTGTTATGAAATAAATTATAACTTTTAGCAGTCTATTGACCAAAGCCAATAAAAGAAAGTACCCAGTCAGGTAAATTCAAGTAATTCAAGATTGTTGCGTCAAATTCATGAACTTTTGGAAAAGATTTATCTAATGCCCACCATAGTAGAAAAGGTAAATTAAATAAAATTTGTAATTGCCATTTATATGTTAAAACTTTCCAAATTTTTATTAACTTAGTTTTGAGTGAATCATCTAGTTCTTCCCAATTTTTTGAAATTAAATTGAATAAATTTTTAGATTCTGTATTTAAGGACTCTGGAGTATTCATTTTGTTTTTATTTATTTATAACCCATTAATATTTCTTTCGAGAGTTTTAACCTGGAGGCCAATTCATTTTTCTTCCAGATAAAAAATGAATATGTAAATGAAAAACTGTTTGTCCAGATTCTGCTCCAGTGTTAATTACTGTTCTCCAA
>CACNAI010000023.1 GCA_902618335.1 uncultured Prochlorococcus sp.
TTTATGTTTCGGATTGCTATTCTTGTTCGGCCACTGGTGGCATGCTTCAAGAACTCTTTATAGGAATTCCTTTGCTGGAATCGATGCTGAGATAGGTGACCAAGTTGAATTTGGTTTATTTAAAAAGCTTGGTGACGAAACCACAAGAAGAATCCCAGGAAGGGTTTAAACTAAACTTTATTACTTAAATATTATGGAAGCTTTTGCTTACGTGCTCATTTTAACTCTTGCAGTTGTTACCTTATTCTTTGCTGTCGCCTTTAGAGATCCACCTAAATTCGATAGAAAATGATCTTAAAAAGAACCTCTTAATTAAGAAGGTTCTTTTTTTTTACTTTTCATAATTTATAAATTACTCTACTATTAGAGTTAAAGTTTAAGTTATTTCACTAGATGCAGTGTCCGACCTGTCAAAATACAGATAGTAGAGTTTTGGAATCAAGATCTGCTGATAGTGGGAAAAGTGTTCGTAGAAGAAGAGAGTGCTTAAATTGCAGCTTTAGATTTACCACTTATGAAAGAGTTGAAACGATGCCTATTTCAGTTATTAAAAAAGACGGAGGCAGGGAATTATTTGATAAACAAAAATTATTTACTGGTATATCAAGAGCTTGCGAAAAGACAAATTTCACTAGTGAAGCAATTATTAATTTTGTAGATGGAATTGAATCTCAAATCGTACAAGACTCTAACAAAGATATCAAATCTTCACAAATTGGAGAGTTAATACTCAAAAGTCTTAGGAAAGAAAACGAAGTTGCTTACATAAGATATGCCTCTGTATACAGAAAATTTAATGGAGTAAAAGATTTTATCTCTACTCTTGAATCCCTAAAAGGAAGTTCAAAAAATCAATTAGCTTCAATTTCATAAAATTAAGCATATTTAAGTGTAGAATACAAAACACATAATGATATTTGCTACTAGTTTGCAGGCTAATGGCATTCCTTTCTAACTACCTTAGGTAGTCTGCGATTTAACAAATGAACGAAAATTCTTCCCAAACAATAAAAAAAATCTCTGAAGATAAAGAAATTAAAAATTCTTCTGAACTGGAAAATGAATCAGTAACCAAAAATGAGGAAGACTTATCATTTGCTAAAAACGATATCCCTTCAGCAGATTCTTCAACAAGCAGAATAAATACAGATTTTGATAATGCAGGATTCACACAAGAAGAGTTTGCATCACTTTTAGGAAAATATGATTACAACTTTAAGCCTGGCGACCTCGTTAAAGGAACGGTTTTTGCTTTAGAGCCAAAAGGGGCCATGATAGACATAGGCGCAAAAACAGCTGCTTTTATGCCTGTGCAAGAGGTTTCAATAAATAGAGTCGAAGGATTAAATGATGTTTTACAACCTTCAGAAAGCAGAGAATTCTTCATAATGAGTGAGGAAAATGAAGACGGCCAATTGGCACTTTCAATAAGAAGGATTGAATATCAAAGGGCATGGGAAAGAGTTAAGCAATTGCAGAAAGAAGATGCCACAATCTACTCTGAAGTTTTTGCTACTAATAGAGGTGGAGCTCTTGTAAGAGTAGAAGGGTTAAGAGGTTTTATCCCCGGATCTCATATAAGTGCACGAAAAATTAAAGATGACCTAGAAGGTGAGTACCTACCTTTAAAATTTCTTGAAGTTGATGAGGAGAGAAACAGATTAGTATTGAGCCATAGAAGAGCTTTGGTTGAGAAAAAAATGAATAGACTTGAAGTAGGTGAAGTTGTTGTAGGCTCAGTTAAAGGTATCAAACCCTATGGAGCTTTTATTGACATTGGAGGAGTAAGTGGTCTTCTACATATATCTGAAATCAGTCATGAACATATTGAAACTCCTCATAATGTTTTGAATGTTAGTGATCAAATGAAAGTAATGATCATTGACCTTGATTCGGAAAGAGGAAGAATTTCATTATCCACAAAAGCACTTGAACCTGAACCAGGTGATATGCTAACTGATCCTCAAAAAGTTTTTAATAAAGCTGAAGAAATGGCTGCAAAATATAAGCAAATGTTATTTGAGCAAACTGACGATAATGAAGAGATAGCCTCTCCTGCAGTGGAAACAGTCTAGATTTAGTCTTATTTATAAACTAATAACATCAATCACAAAATTTTTTATATTTGAAAAACACTTTTAAATTTACAATCATTGATTAGTTATCGCAGTCTAATTTAGGATATGTCTTAACCTTAAAAAATTATATTTAAATGAGTGATTTCATCTTCACTTCTGAATCTGTAACTGAAGGTCATCCAGATAAGATTTGTGATCAAATAAGTGATGCGATTTTAGATGCTTTATTAACAGAAGATTCAGAAAGCAGAGTAGCATGCGAAACTGTAGTTAATACAGGTCTTTGTTTACTTACTGGAGAAATAACTTCAAAAGCGAAAGTTGATTATATAAAGTTAGTTAGAAATGTAATTAAAGAAATTGGATATGAGGGCTACAAAGCTGGTGGCTTTGACGCAAATAGCTGTGCTGTTTTAGTTGCTCTAGACGAACAGTCACCAGATATTTCCCAAGGGGTAAATGAAGCAGATGATGTTAATGATGACCTGGAAAATAATACTGGTGCTGGTGACCAAGGAATAATGTTTGGTTTTGCATGCGATGAAACTCCCGAATTGATGCCTTTACCAATTAGCTTGGCACACAGATTAGCTATTCAACTTGCCAAAGTAAGGCATGAAAAAATCCTAAATTATCTCCTTCCTGATGGCAAAACTCAAGTAAGCATTGATTACAAAAATGGTGTACCAGTTTCAATTAATACCATTTTAATTTCAACTCAACACAATCCTGAAATTGATGGAATTAAAAATGAAAAAGAAATTCGTCAAAAAATAAAAAAAGATTTGTGGATCAATGTTGTATTACCTGCCACAGAAGATTTGAAAATCAAACCAAACATTCACGAAACAAGATTCCTGGTCAATCCAACAGGAAAATTTGTCGTAGGAGGGCCACAGGGAGATGCCGGTCTTACCGGAAGAAAAATTATTGTAGATACTTATGGAGGATATGCAAGACACGGAGGTGGGGCATTCTCGGGTAAAGATCCCACAAAAGTAGATAGATCAGCTGCTTATGCAGCTCGTTATGTCGCGAAAAGTATTGTTCAAGCAAAATTAGCAAAAAAAGCTGAAGTACAATTAAGTTATGCAATAGGTGTTGCAAAACCGATTTCTATCCTTGTTGAAACTTTTGATACTGGTGTTATTTCTCAAGCAAATTTGATTGAACTTATTAAAAAGCACTTTGATTTAAGACCTGCGGCGATAATAAAAGAATTTAATTTAAGAAATCTACCAAAAAAAATGGGTGGTCAATTTTTCAGAAAGACGGCATCCTACGGACATTTTGGCAGAAGAGATCTCGAGCTCCCCTGGGAAAATGTCAAAGAGAAAGCAATCCAACTAGAAGAGGCAGCCAAAGAATTTCAATAAAGATATATTTTTTATGCCTAATAAATTTTTTGGCGGGTTAGATTTTGGAACCAGTGGTGCAAGAATATCTATAATTAACATTCATAAAGAATTAATATATTCCAATTCGGTTGTTTATCAAGAAAGCTTTAAAAATCCAAATTCTTGGATCAGTTCCTGTGAGACTCTCTTAGATAGAGTACCTATTGATATAAAAAGTAACCTTGATAAATTGGCCATATCTGGCACCTCAGGAACTTTGACAGCGTGCAATATAAAAGGGGAGCCTTTAGGAGAAGCAATACCCTACAACCAAGCATGTAATGAACATAAGATCCTTCTTGAATCGTTAACTTCTGAAGAAGAACATTTACGAACCCCATACAGTAGTCTTGCTAAAGCATTAAAACTAATTAATAAATATGGGACAAAGATACTTTTACGACATCAATCTGATTGGATCACTGGTTGGTTTTTAAAAGATTGGACTCATGGAGAGGAAGGTAATAATCTAAAACTTGGTTGGGATCTACAAAAAGAATCTTGGCCAAAAAGCTATCTCAATACTTCATGGCAAAAATGTCTACCTCATATAGTAAAAAGTGGGCAAATTATTGGGCAAGTAAATTTTGATTTAGCAGAGAGATTTAACTTGAATAAGAAATTAATATTAATCTCAGGTACCACAGACTCTAATGCAAGTTTAATAGCTACAGGTTTAGGGAAAGAAGATGGTCTTACAGTTTTAGGTACAACTATTGTGGTTAAAAAAATTATTGACAATCCTATAAAAGAAAAAGGAATTACATCCCATAGAGTAAAAGGCGATTGGATATGTGGAGGAGCATCAAATGCAGGATGCGGGATTTTGTCCAAGTTCTTTTCTGATTTAGAAATCAAGGAACTTAGTCGACAAATTAATCCATCGAAAAATACTTCTTTAAATCTTTTACCTCTTAATAGTAAAGGAGAGAGATTTCCTGTTATTAATTCTAATTTAGAGCCAATACTTGGTCCTAGACCAGTAAGTGATTCACTTTATTTACATGCGTTATTCGAGGGGCTTGCTAAGATCGAACTGAAAGGATGGGAAAAACTTAGCGAATTAACAGGTTCTCTTCCAAAAAAAATTATTACTCTTGGGGGAGGTTCAAAAAATCCACAATGGCGAAAAATAAGAGAAAAAATTATTAATATACCAATAGTCTCATGTAAAAAAACCACTTCATTTGGTACTGCTTTATTAGCGATCCATGCAAAATAATAGTTTTTGAATATTTGGTTAAGATATAAAATTTCTAATGAAAAGGGTTTCACAAACTACACGTCGTAATTTAAAGTATATAGGCTAGAGCCGGGATAGCTCAGTTGGTA
The DNA here is from genome assembly GCA_902618335.1 of uncultured Prochlorococcus sp. Taxonomy (GTDB): domain Bacteria; phylum Cyanobacteriota; class Cyanobacteriia; order PCC-6307; family Cyanobiaceae; genus Prochlorococcus_A. The sequence continues at coordinate 4,808 of CACNAI010000023.1, forward strand.
GAGCAGGCGACTGAAAATCGCCGTGTCCCCAGTTCAAATCTGGGTCCTGGCACCTTTAAAACCCTGTCACAGATGGGGTTTTTTATTTTCTAAGTATTTAGAAACTTGATTTTTTCTTTTATTTTTTTTACAATTCAAAATTTTTAGTTTTCCACTCTGCAAACTTGAGCAATAACACCCAAAATTAGTTTATCTCCATCTGGATCTTGCCAATCAGCTAAATCATTGAAATTATTTTTTACATGATCTATAGAGACATCAACGTCTCTAAATGATTTTTCAAAACAATTTATATCCATTGTATAGAGAATATCCTTAGTAATTTCACTTTTTGTTTTGGGAATAAATTTACTCAATACCCTCACAGAACCATCCTCATTCCTTTTAATACTTTCTCTATCCCATAACTGTTCTCCATATTCACTTTTAGGAACTCCAATCCATTCATGAGGCAAAGCATTTAATTGTTTTATTGAAATACTCATGGAAAAGATTATCGAAAGGACTAAACCAATGCTATTTCTAATAAATATAAAATTAAATTTATTCTTACAATCCACCATAATAATTCTGAAATACAAAAATCTTTTATTGGGAGAAAATTTAAGATTAAAAATTTGTAAAAATTTTTATTGATTAGTATTTCTATTATAGATACAATCAAATATTAAATTAAGAATTTACTTCCAATAAATTTTCTAGAAAATAATGAATAAAATACAGAAATTTCTCTCAGTAGTTTTTTTTATAGCAATATTTGTTGTATTGATTTATTTAATCCAAAATTATGGAATTGAACCACTTAGGAACAAAATAGAAAGTATGGGAATTTGGGCTCCTTTTGGAATTTTCATACTAAGGGGAATAAGTATTATTTTGCCAGCACTTCCAAGTTCAGCTTATTCTCTTCTGGCCGGTTCATTATTGGGATTTCAAAAAGGTTACATGACAATAATCTTTTCCGATATCGTTTTTTGCCAAGCTGCTTTCTTTATTGCAAGAAATTATGGGCGAGTCCCTGTAAGAAATTTAGTTGGCCCACAAGCGATGAAAAAAATTGAAAGTTTTAATCAAAACCAACTAGAAGAAAATTTCTTTCTCATGACAGGCCTACTAATGACTGGCCTTTTTGATTTTCTAAGCTACGCAATAGGTATAGGAGGCACTCGCTGGAAAATATTCACTCCAGCATTAGTAATAAGTCTTCTAATAAGTGATTCTATACTAGTAGCTGTAGGTGCTGGCGTTAGTCAGGGAGCAGGATTATTTCTAGGAGTGGCTCTTTTGGGAATGTTTGCATTAGCTACTATTTCAGGATTAGCAAAAAATAAAATACCTAAATAACAACATAGTTAAAAATTCTGTAATAAAAAGAGAGATATGACATTTTTGCAAACAACAACTATATGAATAAGAATTCATGCAAGAATAGAAAGCGATTAATTTTTAAAAGTTCTTAGATGACTCCATTTAGACCAACTTCATATGATCGCCCTGGAGAACAAATATCAACCACTCCTTCTGGATTAAAAGTAACTTCCGCAAAGAGATTAATGGTGGATTCGATGGTAAGAATGATTCAAAAAGCAGAAAATCATTCCGTAGAAGATAAACTTGACGAAGAAACTAACAACAATTAAACAATTCATCGATAAAAGTATAGGAGAGTGGAAATCCATAAGAAGTACTCATACTTTGGCTTTTCAGGAATTTGAAAACTCAACTAGTAAAATATATATAAAACATATCAACGTAAAAAACAAAAAGGTTATTGAAATTTTTAAAAATTACAAATTAAGTTTAAACCTAGAGAGCATAGCCATCTTTATAAAATGGCAAGCTATTAGTGACTGGGAAGATGATGACATGAGTGAGAGAGATGAAAATATTTTGATATTTTTGCCCAAAGATGAAAATTCAGGAATTGTTTTAAGAAATAAAGGGTATACAGAATCCTTTATATCATCATCCAATTATTTTATTGATGAAGAAAATAATTTACAAATTAAAACCATTTACAAGTCAACAGTTTCCGAAGAAAGAATTTCCTTTTTATCCACTCATATAAGATCAAGATTTTCTACCATTAGAAATCTCGAAAATAACTCAGTAATTCAGACGTCCCATACCTCTGAAATAAGAAATTTAACTAGTCCAAAAGATTAATTATCCTTTCAAATTGAAACTCTGTTTCAGAAATTAAATAAGGAAGAAAGCTCTTCTTTCCTTGCATATTATTAACTGTAGAGTTTAAATCAGAGATTGTTGCATCTCGCATTAATTCAATAACTCTTCTTGCATTTCTTAAAGGTACCCCAAGAGCAAGATAAGTATTTTTAAGATCCTTCAAACAACTTTTTTCTAAAACTGACTCGTCATTAGAAATTAAAAGATAAGTAATAATCCTAAGTATTATTTCTCCATCTCTTAAACAAACGGACATCTTGTTAGTTGTATTTAAAGATATTTTTGAATTAACCGAATCTTGATTCTCACAAATCATTGCTGTTACAGCGTCTGCTGCAATTGCATGCGAATTATTTGTTATTGAGCTTATTGCATCTAATCTTGAGTTTGCAATATTAATAAATTCTTTTATATTGCTTAAATCATTTAATTTATTATCAGCTGACAATAGTCGGTTATTCTTTAAAACTGACATTATTAAATTAAAAAAATTAAAGTTCGAATCTTAGAATAGTACAAAGCTAGTAAAAACAATACAATTTGAAAATTAACGCAACGCTTCTTAATTAATAACTTCATTCCAGTGTGATAGTTGAAATAATTCAAATAAACATTTTTTTTTTCGCTAATATAAAACTACAATTTTAAAAAAGTTTTGGATCAACAAGATTTAAAATTATCAAAGAAACTTATTTCCACATATAAAAAGAGATTGGAAAAAGAAATTCTTGACCGAAGTATGAAACTAAGAATGCCTCAAAATAAATTTGAAGAAATAATTAATAATAATGATGAACTTATAAATTTAAAAAAAGCGTTAGAACGCCTAGAAACGGAATCTGAACCTCATAAGTAAGGTCTGATTTTTGAAAAAACATTCCAAACGTGTCTCAAATTAACAACTTCCTTTTTAAGTCTTTAAATAATGCACAACTTAAAGCAGTAAAACACGTTTATGGACCACTATTAGTCGTAGCTGGTGCAGGCAGCGGAAAGACAAAAGCTCTTACCCACAGAATTGCAAACCTTATTGAAGGTAACTCTATAGATCCCTATAACATTCTCGCAGTCACTTTTACTAACAAAGCTGCTAAAGAAATGAAAGCAAGATTAGAGGTTCTTCTAGCCCAAGAATTAGCTTTTAATCAATTTGGTCAGCCTTGGACAACTCTCAAAGAAATTGATCAAAATCAATTAAGAACAAACGTTCACCAAGAGAGGCTTCAGAACCTTTGGATCGGTACTTTCCATTCTTTATTTTCAAGACTTCTAAGATACGATATTGAAAAATATACTGATCCAGAAGGCCTAAAATGGACAAGGCAATTTTCAATTTACGATGAAACAGATTCTCAAACATTAGTAAAAGAAATTATCAGTCAAGATATGAATCTTGACCCAAAAAGATATGATCCCAAAAAGATTAAAAGATTAATAAGTAATGCTAAAAATCAATGCTTAACTTCTAATGATCTTTTAGAAAAAGCAGATAATAATTTTGAAAAAACAGTTGCAGAAGCCTACAAAAGATATAGAATTTCTCTCTCAAAAAATAATTCTTTAGACTTTGATGATCTTCTACTTTTGCCTGTTTTCTTATTGAGGCAAAATGATATAGTCAGAAATTACTGGCACAAAAGATTTAAACATATTTTAGTTGACGAATATCAAGATACAAACAGAACACAATATGAACTCATAAAATTAATTACGGCTGGAAATACTGAACCAAAAAAATTCTTCAATTGGGAAGATCGGTCAATTTTTGTAGTGGGGGATGCTGATCAAAGTATTTATAGTTTCAGAGCAGCTGATTTCAGAATTCTAATTGGTTTCCAAGAAGATTTTAAAACTTCATTCAACGACGATACAAAATCATCTTTAATTAAATTAGAAGAAAATTATAGGTCATCTTCCAATATCCTAGATGCTGCAAACTCACTAATTGAAAACAACTCTGAAAGAATTGAAAAAGTTTTAAAGGCTACTAAAGAAAAAGGGGAACTTTTAACGTTACTCAGCTGTGATGATGAAATTTCCGAGGCAGAAGCAATTACCAATAAAATTAAATCACTAAACAATAATAATCAGAACCCAATTTGGAAAAATTTTGCAATTTTATATCGAACCAGAGCTCAGTCAAGAGTATTAGAAGAGTCTCTTGTAAGGTGGCGCATTCCTTATACAATTTTCGGAGGATTACGTTTTTACGATAGAAGAGAAATTAAAGATGCAATAGCATATTTGAAAGTTCTGGTTAATTCTTCAGATAACGTTAGTCTTTTACGAATCATAAATGTTCCTAGAAGAGGGATTGGTAAGACTACTATTCAAAAACTTAATGAACTATCTAATAGGTTAAATATCCCATTATGGGAAGTTCTTAATGATAAGCAAAGTCTTGAAGAAACAATAGGTCGATCATCAAAAGGAATAAATAAATTTACCGAAGTTATGAATGATCTACTTTGTTACTTAGAAAATTCAGGTCCTGCTCAACTACTACAACTTATATTAGAAAAAAGTGGTTATTTAAGTGACTTGCTTTCTAGTGGGACTGAAGAATCTGAAGATAGAAGAAATAACTTACAAGAACTAATTAATGCAGCTACTCAATATGAAGAAGAAACAGAAAGTGGGGATGTAGAAGGATTTCTTTCTACAGCTGCCTTAACAACTGATAATGATAAGAAGAAAAATAATCCCAACTCTGTAACTCTCATGACTCTGCACAATAGTAAAGGATTAGAATTTCAAAATGTTTTTATCACTGGGCTAGAACAAGGTCTCTTTCCTAGCCATAGATCAATAGATACTCCCTCACTTCTTGAAGAGGAAAGAAGATTATGCTATGTAGGTATTACTAGAGCTAAAGAAAGAGTTTTCTTGAGTCATGCCAGAGAAAGAAGATTATGGGGTGGAATGCGTGAAGCAACAATTCCTTCAATATTTCTTTCAGAAATACCTGAAGATTTAATAGATGGCGAAATACCACAAACTGGTGGTGCATCAATTAGAAGAGATTGGCATCTTGATCGTTTAACTAGAGTTGATCGAAACAATCCAAATGAATTTGTTAACAAACCAATAAATGCAGTAAGGAAATTATATTCAGGTCCAAGTAAAGGGAAAAGCTGGATAGTTGGAGATAAGCTAATTCACTCAAAATTTGGGAAAGGTGAAATTATACATATTTTTGGGAGTGGGGAAAAAATATCTTTAGCAGTAAAATTTGGTGATAAAGGAAGTAAAATTCTAGATCCCAGATTGGCTCCAATTCGTTATGTAAGTTAAAACTCATGAACGATATCTCTGATTACATCCAAGGGGAATTAATCAAAACTCCATTTAATCTATATAACCTAATTGCTAAATACATAGAATCTAATAGCAATACTAAAGTAGCTTTTGTTGGCGGTTATTTAAGAGATTTATTAATTCGTAAATTCCACAAAAAATCGTTTTCTAAACCTGTAGATATTGATCTTGTTATTGAAGGCTCCTCTATTTCTCTTGCAAAATTTATAAAAAAAAATATTGTAAATGTAGATTTATGTTTAATCAAGGAATTTAATTTATACAACACTGTAGAAATAAATATTAATGACTATAAAATTGATATTGCTTCTGCAAGAAAAGAAATTTATTCTGCTCCAGGCTTAAATCCCACAGTAAATAAAAGTACTATTGAGGAGGATCTTAAGAGGAGAGATTTCACTATAAATTCAATAGCCTTCGAGGTCTCGAAAAGGAAAATTTATGATCTTTATGGAGGAATTTCTGATATAAAAAGTAAAAGATTGAAACTACTTCATAATAATAGTATTTCAGATGATCCAAGTAGATTAATTAGATGTGCAAAATATGCTTCAAGGTTAGATTTCAATATTTCAAATAATTCCCTCAAACAATCTCAAGAAACAGTTAGACAATGGCCATGGAAAAGTTCAGAAACTCATCAAAAAATGATTTACCCTCCTGCACTAGGCATACGAATAAGGATGGAACTAGCTGAAATATTCAAACACGATAATCTGACCAATGTAATTTCGATAATTCATAAATGGGAAATCATCTCAATCTTAAATGAAAATATTAAAGTCGATAAAAGGTTTTTAAGAGGACTAAATTGGATTAAGAAGTTAAAGGGAAATCATATGCTTTACTTATTAAAAGATTCAGAAGATTTAGAAACAGCATGTCAAAGATTTTTGGTAAATAATAGTGAGTTAAAAATATTAGAAGATTATTTAAATATCAAAAATATATTAAATACCAACCAAAAAAACTTCAATCATTTTTCTCCATCAAGTTGGACAAAATTTATTGAAGACAGAAACCTTAATGATGAGACAGTTAAATTATTAATTTGTGATGGAGGACCATACTGGCGTAAATTGTTTAAGTGGTTATTCATTTACAAATTCATAAAATCAAAAAAAGATGGAGAAACATTAAAAAAAGAAGGATGGGATCCAGGGAGGGAGATGGGAAAGGAAATCAAAAGATTAAGATATTTGGAAATTGACAGATTAAATAGAAATTAATTACATTTTTACAACTTCTCCAACCTTGTACCATTTATCCTTTAGAACATTTTCATATTTACGATTGCAACTAATCAACAAGGGTCCACATGTTTGAGGATCTAATAGTAATGATATTCTCTCCTTAAAAGTATCTTGATCTAATGAATTTTCGTTTAAAAAATTAATTATTCTTTTTTTCTTATTTACTTTATAAATTTTGTCAAAAATTTCTTTATTAGATTCAAGGAAAGTACTTTTAACATCTTTTCTAATTAAATCAAACACTCCAGGATAAGCTTTAAATGCAAATAAATCCAATAAAACTTTTAGTGGCTCAAGATTATTTCTTTGCCTATATAAATTAGATGATTCAACCATCTCTTTAAGATGCCCAATAAATCCATATCCAGTAATATCAGTCGCAGCATTGACTAATGATTCTTTAAATTGATTTTGAAAAAGATAAATTTCATCAATCAAATATTGCTGACTCTTTGCTAAATTATTAATTATTTCAGAAGAACTACCTAGCATATTAATATTTTGCATTTGCCCGGCAAAGTAAATCCCAACGCCCAGAGGTCTAGACATCATAAGAATATCTCCATTATTCATTCCAGATTTAAGCCATGGTTTTGCTCCATTTTTTAAAATACCTTGAACTGTTAAAGAAATATCTATTCCTAATGAATAAGGTTTATTTACTAAACTTCTTGCCTCGAAAGTATGGCCTCCAAGTAATTCACCTCTATGATCCTCAACTGTTGATTTAATACCTTGAAGGGATTGAGAAAAGAGGTAACTCTGAAATTCCCTTTCAACTTTTGGTAATGAAATTAAAGCCTGCGCGGATGAAAGTTTTGCTCCACATGCCCACAAATCTGAGCATGCATGCAAAGTAGTGATTTTTGCATTAAGCCAAGGATCACTTACCAAAGCAGGAAATCCATCTACACTTTGCAAGATAATATCTTGACCATTTTGATAGATCTCAACTGAATCTTCAGGTGATGAGGCAAAAGAATTTAAATTAGATTTTCTTAATGATTTATTTAAAACAAACTGAGGAATTTTAGCTGCACATCCCCTGCAATCGTTCAATGAAATATTTTTTTCACTATTTTTCATAATTAGCCTTTTTGATCTGAACTTTTTAATAAAGTTGAGATCAATCTTATACTTTAAAATCCAAAAAAGAAAAGAAGGGCCGAAAACAAAATTGCGATAAATAGCAAAAGCCTTTGGATGATGGTTTGGAAATATATTTACTATTTGCAATCCTATCTTCTGAGGAAACCACTTTTTTAATGACTTCCCTTCTATATCTTTTTTTAGATTTTGGACTAATATATTTACAACTTTTACTGCAAAAACTCCCGATGCTGGTCTTTTTTTTGAGCCTACAATTGCGCAATCACCGACAGCAAAGATTCCGGAGAAACTTTTTATCTGCAAATTCTGATTTGTGATTATTCTGCCATCAGAATCCGAATCTAAATATTTTTTTTGTGCCCATAATGGAGATTTATTTCCAGTACATAAAAGAATCTTGCCATAATCAAAATTAAGTTTTTCAACTAAATCAATATTAGAATTCCGTAAACTTTTTAGAATTATATTATTAATTTTTCTTGAATCACATAATAGTTTTAAAGGTCTATTTCTCCATCTTTTTCTCAAAGCATATGATACTTCAATTGCAGCAAGGCCACTCCCAACAATTACAAATGGAAGTTCATTACCTGAATCAAAAATGTCCTCTTTTAGTATTGAGTCATAAGCCGTTAAAAAAGGTTTAATTGAAAAAGCATTTCGATTTTTAACTAGTGATTCAAATTCTTTTGGAATTATTGTTTGACTTCCATAATTAAGCACCAACTTCGAATAATTAACTGAAGGTCTATTACTTAAAACAATTTTGTTTAAATTGAAATCAATATCCTTTACTTCTTCTTCTATAAAAGATACTTTTGCATTTTTTGCTAAAGATTTTATATCAATTAAACTCTCTTCTAAAGTGATTGATTTTGAAATCACCGATGGGAACATCGCCGAATAAACCAAATGAGAATCTCTAGATATAATTGAAACAGGAATTTCTGGCATTAATTTCGGAAACATTAACCATTTCTTCAATAAAGAAACATTTGAGTGTCCTCCTCCGATTAGTACCAGATGATTAAAAGTCATTTACATCACTATGAATAAAGAACATTTATTACCAATTGAAAAATCAAGATTAGGAGTGATTGGTGGAAGTGGATTTTATTCAATGGATCAAATAGATTTCTTAAGAGAACTAGAAATCAATACTCCCTATGGTAAACCTTCTGATTCAATAAAAGTATATAATCTTGGAAACCTAGAGATAGCATTCATTCCTAGACATGGCAGAACACATAGTTTAAATCCTTCTGAAATCCCTTACAAAGCAAATATTTGGGCTCTAAGATCAATAGGAGTAAGATGGATTATTGCTCCATCAGCAGTTGGTTCATTACAAGAACAGATAAGGCCACTTGATATAGTCGTTCCAGATCAATTTATAGACCGGACAAAAAATAGACCTGCAACCTTCTTTAACGATGGAGCTGTTGCTCACGTAACAATGGGAGATCCCTTCTGCACAAATTTATCTCGTATATTAAGTGAAATCGGAGAAAAAAGTATTCCTGGCGGTAGACAATTGCATAGAGGGGGTACCTATCTTGCAATGGAAGGTCCCGCTTTCTCAACTAGAGCAGAATCTAATTTATATAGAAGTTGGGGATGTTCAATAATTGGAATGACGAACCACACGGAAGCAAGATTAGCTAAAGAAGCTGAAATAGCTTATTCCTCCTTATCTATGGTTACTGATTATGATTGCTGGCATCAAACTCATCAAGAAGTTTCTGTAGAGATGGTTTTGGATAATCTTAGATCAAATACTGAAGTGGCTAATAAAATAATATTTGAAGTAGCTAAATTAATTGAAAAAGAAAGACCAAAAAGTAAGTCTCATTTTTCATTAAAAGATGGATTGATAACCCAAAAAGAAAATATCCCTAGCTCCACAAAAGAGAAACTAAGGATATTTACTGATTCTTATTAGGCTAATTTGATATAAGTGATTATCAGGTTAAGGTAAGGATTTGTTAACCTCCAGCTCCAACGCCTTGGTATGAACCATAGAAGAATATTCCTAAAACGAAGATAACTGCAATTCCACCTGCTGTAGCAACAAGCCATAGAGGAAGAGTTCCTTCAGTCCATCTTCTTTCCCATGCAACTGCTGGTCTACCATCGGGAAGTCTATCTGGAATTCTTCCATCGGGTCCTTTTAATTTACTCATGATTTTAATTTAATTGAAAAAGTAACTGGAAAATAAAATTCCCAATACAAAGACTGATAATAAGCCTAGATAAAGGCTTGTACGATTAAGTTCAACTGGAACTTTGTTAGGATTTTCGTTTACTTGCATGATAGTTAAATTTATCGGGCTACGAATTGCATAGCAGCAATAGAGCCTAAAAAGAATACTGATGGGATAGCTAGAGCGTGAACTGCTAGCCAACGGACAGTAAATATAGGATAAACGCGGACTTCCGCAGCCTGCATTGGAGCTTGAGAATTAGTCATTGTTATTTTGTTCTTAAATCAAGTTGAGATTTAGCTTCATATCTTTGTGTTACGACAGGCGCTTTAGATTCAGATGATTGGAAATAACTATCTGGACGAGGAGTTCCGAAAGCATCGTATGCTAAGCCTGTATATACAAATAAGAAGCCTGCTATAAAAATAGCTGGTAATGTTACTGCATGAATAATCCAGTATCTAATACTGGTGATTATTTCAAAGAATGGGCGTTCACCCGTTGAACCTGCGGCCATAATCACAAATGTTTACCCTATGATCTTACAGTGTAAAATCATAACTTCGCGAAGAAATTAACAGGTTGGTTACAGACAGTTGCTAAATCTTTCAAAAATTAATTTTTTTTTTACAATTATTTAAAAATAATTCAAATTTAGCTATTCCATTTAAGGATATAACCACGCTCACCAAGTACAAATCCTTTTTGATTATTTAAATCCTCCTTATCAAGAAAAACTATTTTTATGTAGTTTGTTGGCAATTCAGAGGCAATAGGATCTTTATTCCAAGTTTTACCTTGATCTTTACTTACTATTAAAGTTCCATTACCCCCGCCAGCCCATATATCACCATTTGGATCCCAACCCATGTCTAGATAATTGTATCCATTAAGAATTGGTATAATAGGCTTTGACCAATTTTCTAGGTCATTAGTATCTTCATTAAATCTAATTTCTGCCCCTCTAGAAAGCATCCATAAACTTCCTTCTGGATTAAAACCAATACTTTGAACTCTTTTGCTACTAGCTCTTTGATGAGCTATCCATGCATCACTATTCTTTTCCAAAGTAGAAAAGAAATTACCTAGACTACTTACACTGACATAATCACCTTTATTAGTTCTTCTTAAATCTCTTACACCTCCAGAACCAGATGCGTCTACAACTTTTGCATTCCATGATTCGCCACTATCTGATGTTTCATAAATAGCGCCTGCAGTGGTAGCCAATTCTGCAACACCAGCATCTACAGTCGTTATTAGAAATGGTTGGCCTGGTAATTTGTTACCAAGAGATAAACGCGTCCAATTCTTTCCTGCATCAAGTGTATGCATAACTAATGAAGGCTGCCCAATCAACCATCCCTCTTCCCCTTTAAAATCAATATCTAGAAGACGGAAGTTCTCTTCACTTGGTAAATCTAAATTTCTTTTTTCCCAAGTTTCTCCTCC
>CACNAI010000024.1 GCA_902618335.1 uncultured Prochlorococcus sp.
GATATTACCGAGAGTCTCTATTGCTTCTAGTTGGAATGGAAATGCATTAAATGCAGGTATTGGCCTAAGTCTTTTTGATTTCCCTTTAAATTTTTCTATAGGTGTATCTGATATTACTAATAACTCAACTAATGGTGCTCACTTCAATATAAATACAGGTTATTCATTCAGGTTTTAAAATTAATTATGAATAAAATTATCATCAAAACACTAAAAAGATTTTTATTCATCTTTGTTTTTTTCCTGTTTTTTACTCAACAAAATTGTTTCGCTGGCAAGAGTGAGAAGGGTGGTGGAGATTCAGGCAAATCAAGTACAACTGGGAAGAAGTCATCTAATTCGGATTCTTGTAGCTCCTCTTCAGGTAAGACTTCAAATTCAACTGACTGTGATGCTGTAATATCATCTGCGGCAACCAATTCAAGCGTTTTTTCATGGGGAGGAATGTCTTCCTTTGCACCTAATTCAGAAATAAGTAGCTATCTTGGAGGTAATTCATTTGAAATAAGTTTTGTCCCAGGAACGACTACGATTGTCACTAACTCTATTGGATTAGAACTAAGTATTTCAAGTACTTTTACGACGGAGGGGGCTTCCTTAATAACAAGTACACCTATTGGCTTAGCTAATAGCACTTCGCTTGTAAATTTCAATAATATTGATTCCATAAGTTTATCCATAGGCTTAAACCTTGCTACCTCAAATAATTTGTCACCTGCATTGTCTTTATCAGTTTCAGAAAGCAAAGTAATAGTGCAAACAAATGAATCAGCAAATCAAATAGTTGAATCAAACGGTATAGGTAATTCAAGTGGAGTTGTTTTAACTGTTTCTCCAATAGTTGCCCAAAATATTGAATCATCAATTGCCAATTCTGGATTAGCTTCTTTAGCTTTAACAAACAACGGGCAATTCATAGCAGAACCAAGCACAGCTGGAATAAACCTTAATAATGCTATTAATGCCTTACTAAATGCTAGTGATCTTGCTATGTCCGAAACAATTCTCCCTACAGCGCTAAATGATGCATTAGACGCAATATCTCAAATAATTCCTGTAGTTGAACCAAGTGACAATAGCAGAATTGCTAATGTTGCGAGGGCATTGCACGAAATAAAAATCAATTCAATACCAGGATTAAAAACTAATTAATAGAACATTTTTAGCATTTATCTAAGTGTGGACAAATAGTGGACAAATGTTGCTTAAATTGTCAGGACAAACTACGCAGAACTAAGCAAAAGAAATAGTCGTAACTTGAAAACCTAGTGCTGCACTAGGGCTGTTGGGTGCTTTGGGAGCACTAGGTCGCAGGTTCGAATCCTGTCGCCCCGATCAGCCGTAGCGATGGATTATAAATATTTGAGTTAGTCTTATATTGAGAAAGGAGCGCCAAAAGGAGTGCTAGGGTTATGTACTTTGTATATACTTGTGACTAGTTATAAGTTCAATTAGTTTAACTAGTAAGCGTCTCATTTTTTTATCTTATGCCTAAATATCTCTCGCAATAATAGTTAGCTAACTCGCGATTATTATAATTACTTATTTTCGTGAGATTAAGCTTCTTCATCGCTTCATCGCCCGTTATTTGATAGCTTGAATTCAATTTTGCACAGGTATCCTTCACTTTCGCTTCTTTATGAAAAGGGCTTCCCAAATAAAAAGCAAAAATGGATAGGAACAAAACAAAGGTTGCGCCCCTTCTATGATTTCTCCACCATTCATAAGAATTCAAGTCAAAAACTTTTTTTAATTCTTTTTTAGCCATAAAAAAAAGAGGGTTTTATCCCCCTAAGTTTAGATCGCCTGTCAATCAAATAAATACTACATAAAAACATCCCAAATAAATTGATCGCAGACAAATAGCCAACAAATAATTCTTACTTTATTTTGATTTTCCTCTAAATTCCCTCAAATTAATCGTTATTAGTACCCCTAATTCCAAACTTTTTTACTCAAAATTCCTAATAAGGCTATAAGTCTTAATTATTATAGATTTATAAATGTTTTTTAACCTATTTAGCCTTTTATTTTTTTAAGATGTATAAAATTCAAACTTCAAAAAATATGATTAAAAAAGAAGACAATATTAGAAGTGAAAGCTATTACCCAGATAGTAATTATTATATTGATCAAGACAAAACTCCAGAAATGACGCGGCTTTCAGGAGATCTAATATCCAATACTTCTAAATTTGAATGGCCAAATAGCTACTGGTTTATTGCGGAAAGAACCAATGGAAGGCTTGCAATGATTGGCTTCATGGCTGTCATTATTAACTACACCTTATTTGGATGGATTGCATATCCAATCCTTTAAATGAGTAATTCTAATTTTGACAACAATGGTGTAGATAATTTGGAACGCATTGGCTTCAATATGCTGCTTTTGTTGTAACTGCATTTGGTATTTATTTTGGTTGGGGATTTTTCAATGTTCCTAGTATTCACCATTTCGCTGTAAAAATATTAAAGCTCTGGAATTGCAATGAATATAACCCTTTAAGTTATTGCGTGATGCGTTGGAAAGTAGACTTTTATCCTTAAATAAAGTAGTAGCTAAGTCTTATTGGTTAGTCGACTCAAATAGATCAAGGGTTAAAAGGTTTATTGAAAATACAAATAATAAGAACCAATTTTTTGAAATTAAAAATATTTACATCAAATGGGGCAGCAAAAATTTATATTTTTTTATCAATACTTTTTTTGAATATTAAAAGATTTATTCGCAAAAATGATTTAAGAGCCTAATCGCTTCTCCTTCGACTTTTGCATATGTGAAGGCCTCACGTTCTAAATTAATCACCTCCTCTGATTTCTTGCTATACAAATTATGAGATAAATTTAAGTTTAATTCTGTTGAATACTCAAGTGGTAAGCCTATCCTTTCAGGAAATTTGTTTCTAGAACCGCTAAAACAACTTTGTGCTACATGAATAGCCTCATGACTTAATACATTAAGAAATGTTGGAGAACCCATCTCAACCACTCGATAATCAATCACGATGGTATCATCACTCGGAATCCAAAGACCTAACGCACCACTATCAATATAATCTAATTTGTTATTTATTTTTAATTCATTAATCCTTTTCAAAAGGTTTATTACATCTTCTCTATCTTTTTTATAAAAATTAGGTCCTAATGAAACTCTTTCCTTAACCTCCTCTAAGGAAATATTGTCTTCGCCTAACTTTTTAATATATTTGTAGGTTAAGGTTCCATCATTATTATGAATTACTTTAGGTGTAAATTTTTTATCAGCTATATAAAGATTTATTCTTAATTCTTCTATATTAATTGATTTATTAATGGCTGGATTATTAGCAATATTTTTTAATGAATTTTCCTTTTTTTGGAATGAACAAGAAATCAATATAGGGAATAGCAAAAAAAACATAATCAAATATTTCTGCTTGAAGAATAAAAACATTTTTCTTTTACTTCATAATTACATTATGGAAACCTTTCTAGAAATTTCTTCTCAATTTTCTAATTTCATAGATTTTTTAATTAATTTCTTGATTACATTAAAAAGTATTTTCCCAAACTTGAGATAATTTATTATTTTTGTTTCGAAAGAAATTATTTTAGTGGTAGAAATTGTTAATCTACATTTATTATCGAATAATAGTCGATAGCAATTTTTGTCATATTAATAATATTAAGGGAAAAATATCATGAAAGGTTTTGGGCAAAATAACCATCAACAAAAAACAAAAAAATTCATTAATACTATTACAAATGAGAAAAAATTAATTTCAGAAGCATTTGAATTCCACACGAATGGGAAACTAAAAGAGGCTGCAAATATCTACATATTTTTAATCAAAAGTGGATGTAAAGACTTAAGAGTTCATTTGAATTTGGGATCTATTTATGAATATAAAAGAGAATACAAAGAAGCAAAATCTATTTATTTAAATGTAATTAAGGTCTTCCCTAATAGTCCAGAGGGATATTTAAATATAGGGCAAATACTTCAACAAGAAAGTGAATTTAAAAAAGCTATAGATTTTTTTAAAAAGGCGATTAATTTAAAACCAGATTATCTAGTAGCTTATCAAAACTTAATAAGATCATATATAAATTTAAGATTATTTCATGAAGCAGAAAATATTTTAAAAAAAAGTACTGAGATTTTCCCAGAGGATTTGAACATACTTGTTAATTATGGCTGCGTTTTAAAAGAGTTAGGGAAATATGAGAGTTCTGAAATTTATTTTAAAAAATCAATAAAGTTAAACCCGAATTCAGCTATTTCATATTTAAATTTAGCAGTAATACAAAAAGATCTAAATAAACTTACTGACGCAGAAAAAAACATTGTTAAAGCTATTAAGCTTAATCCAAATTCTGCTTTGGCATACAATAATTTTGGCAATATCCTCAAAGATAAAGGAAGCTTAATGGAAGCTGAAAAAAGCTATAGGAAAGCCATAGATCTCAACAAAGATTTTTATTTGGCCTACAATAATCTAGGCTCATTATTTGCTACCAAAAAAGATCTAATAAGTGCAGAGAAATTTACACAAAAAGCTTTTGATATTAATCCAAAGTTTCAATTGGCGTCGATTAATTTAGGAGTTATCAAAGGGGAATTAAACAAACTAGATGAAGCAGAGTCTTACTTTCAAAAGGCAATTAAAATAAATAAAAATTATTTATATGCTCACATAAGTCTTTGGAACTTTTACGAAAAGACTAACAATCTAGAGAAATTAAAAAATCAATTAAAATTAATCAAAGATAAAAAGAATCATAAATATGAATTATTACTTTTTGAATCAAGGATAAGTTACAGGGAAAAAGATTTTGATTTAGCAAAAAGACAAATAGATCAAATACCTTTAAATTGGTTTGAATCAAAAGAAAATTCTATACGCATTTTATTTTGGTCTTTTAAGGCATTTATAGAGGAGAAAGTAAAAAATTTCGATCTTGCATATACTTGCTTTTCTAATAGCCAAAAAAATGAGAAGTATAAAAGATGTGATCCAAATTCTTTTATAAGTTACGTAAATGAGTACTCAAAGAGTATTGATAACATTCACAATTCAAAAGTTAAAAAAGAAATTAATGTCAAAACAAAAGAAAGGCTTGTTTTCTTAATTGGTTTTCCTCGTTCAGGGACTACTCTATTAGATACAATTTTAAGAAGTCATTATCAAATTGATGTTTTAGAAGAACAGCCATTAATTTATTCAGTAGAAAATATTATTAAAACAGAATTTAAAATTGCATTAAGTGAAATTTATAATTTAAATAAAAAGCAACTAGATTACTTAAGAAACCACTACATAAGTGAACTTCACAAATATAAAGACACCGAAAAAAAGTCAAAAGTTTTCGTAGATAAATATCCTTTTCAAACTGTATGTCTTCCACTAATAAATCTTCTTTTCCCAGAAGCTAAAATAATTTTCACTCACAGAAATCCATTTGACACAGTTTTATCTTGTTTCCAGCAGACTTTCGAACCTAATAATGCCATGGCAAATTTTACAAGTTTAAAAACATCTGCGAAAATTTATGACTTAACAATGCAAATGTGGGTTTTATATAAGAAAAGCTTAAAATTAGATTTTGTAATGTCAAGATACGAAACTCTTTTAAATGATTTTGATGAACATGTAAAAATGATTCTCTCTTTTCTTGATCTTGAATGGGACGAGAATATCAAAAACTACAGAAATACTGCCTTGGAAAGAGGTAAGATTAATACTCCCTCTTCTTCACAAGTAGTTCAACCTTTATATAAAACATCTATTGCCAAATGGAAGAATTATGAAAAATATTTTTCTGATTCCAAGATCTTTCTAGAAAAATGGTCTAGATATTTTGAATATTAATTATCTTTTTTACTTTTAGTTTTTTATTTGACCTTTAAAAATTTATTTGATTTTTGAGGGGAAACGTATTTCAAATACTTTCTACCTAAGGGAGACAAACCCAAAATAGTAATAAATCTATGATAAAAAAATCTTAAAAGATCTTTTCCTTTTAAAAATCTTCCTAAAGTTTAAATAGAGTTTCAGGTTGGCTATGAGATGTTCCATCTATAGAAGCTGAATTTGGATTTATAATTGAAGAGAAAGCAGAAAACATTTTTTATTTATAATACTTTCGCCCTAAGCGTCTAAAACAAAAAGTCTCCGCTTTTAAATTTTTTTCTTTACTAAAAGCATTCCCTCATATTACCTTCAGATGAATTTTATTATTAAAACGTTTTAGATGAGTTCTCAAGTAAACCATTTAATTCTAATAGTTCTTGCTTGGTGAATTCTCTATATTTTCCTACAGGTACGTCTAACTTAATATTCATAATTCTTACACGCTTTAATGATTTTACTCTGTAGCCTAAGGACTCACACATTCTCCTAATTTGACGGTTAAGTCCTTGAGTAAGAATGATTTTGAATTTTTTTTGTCCTAACTGTTTTACAAAACATTTCTTGGTTATGGTATCTAATACTTTAACTCCATTACTCATACTTTGAATAAAGTTATTATCAATCGGACGGTTTACACTTACAACGTATTCTTTTTCATGGTTATTTCTTGCTCTGAGTATTTTATTTACAATATCTCCATCGTTGGTTAGAAAAATTAATCCCTCACTTGGCTTATCCAATCTTCCGATAGGAAAAATTCTTGTAGGATATTTAATGTAATCAACGATATTGTTTGGTTCTACTCTTCTATCTGTTGTGCAAACAATTCCAACAGGTTTATTAAAGGCTAAGTAAATGTTTCTTTGTTTCTTTGATTTTTCTATTCTTTGACCTTCAATTTCCACAAGATCGCCTTCTTCTACCTTAGAACCAATTTCTGGGATCTTTCCATTTATTGTTACTTTACCTTTTTTAATTAATCTATCTGCTACTCTTCTAGAGCAGTAACCGAGTTCACTTAAATATTTATTAATTCTGATAGCCATTTTGAATATTTTTTATTGCAACAAAAATGAACTAAATGCCCTTTATTTTATATTGAATTTCAACAAATTACTTTCTTTCAAGTTTTGGTTCATAAACAGCACCATTACATACTGCTACAGCAATACTTTCTTTTGATGCTTTATCCCAACCTTTAAGATCATTTTCTTTTTCATTAAACCAACGCACTGTTTTATTAAGACAAATATTCCAGTAAAAAGCCTTTCTCGAAACAGGTATTAAAGAAAATGCAATTAAAACTATAGCTGCAGTTGATGTTATTGCACAGTACTTTATGACATTAGAAATTTTATTTGAAGACATAATAAAACTATCTTACACCTTTATGTTAGTTTGAATGCCAAAAAAAACTATCATTTTGCCCAAAACCCATTGTAGTAGTTCAAAATAGGTTAAACATTATAAGTCTTTAATTGTTCAGACTAAGTGAAAGATACTATTGATAAAAAAAGATTTTTTTATCTAGAACAAACTCATCTGATTAGTTTCTTTCTTCTTTTGATTTTCAACTAGCCATCCATCAGTTGAACAAGCCATCACGATTGTAAGCAACCTTTTTAATTCATCAGAATTTTTTACTTGCTCTGTCCATTGTTCCTCATATCCATTAGGAACAATAACAGGCATACGATGATGCAAAGGTTTAATTAACTCATTTGGTTTAGTTGTTAAAACACAACAAGTCTCAAGTTCAGATCCATTAGCTGACGTCCATTTGCTCCATATACCTCCTAACCAAAAAGATTCATAATTCTCCTTTCGAATACGATATTTTTTTTCAAAAAAACCACTTGCCGGTATTAAGCATCTTCTGTATTTCCAACTTCCACTAAATAATTTTTTATTTTCTACTGATTCTGATCTCGCATTAAATGGTCTTGATATTCCTTTATCAAAAGGGTCTTTAGCCCAAGGAGAAACAAAGCCCCATGACATAAAAGTAGTTTTTATTCTTCCCTCGTTTTTTATAACAAGCACGAGATCATTTGGCCTTATTAAATTTTGAGTCTCGTATTTAGAATCAAGTCCGATTGGATAGTTTTGTTTCAAAACCTTTGGTAACTTTTCAAACTCTGTTTTCAGCTCAAATCTTCCACACATATATTTTGAAATCTCTTTTTTAGAAATAACTAAAGCGAGTAATTATTTTTTATTTTAGAACTTCTGTCAATATCCTCAAAGAAAAATAATTACTATTTTAAATTCAAACAAATATTTCTAATAAATTAATAGAACATGAAGATATTAAAGCTTCCTAAAATTTAAATTTTAGAAAATTAACTTATGAAATTTCCAAAACTTTATTGATCAATATTTTTATGATTTGGATGAACGTATGTATTAATTTCTTCTTCCCATGATAATGATTGGGAGTGATTTTTCTATTAATTAAAATGCAAAGATTTAATTAGAGAGTTAATAAGTATATAAAAGGAATAAAAAGTAAAATGGTTGGCCATTTATTTTCTTCTATTTTTTATATTTAGAAATAAATTTGTATAGTTTGCGATAACTAATAACAGCAAGAGAAAAGTGTTTATAGTCATTTAAAAAATATTTATATAGAACACCCTATAATGTAAATCCACCATCTACGTATTAGGTATAATTTTGACTTAAATAGAAATAAAAAAAATAAATATAGCATTTGATTATTTTTCGCAAAAAAGGTTTTTAGTAACACAAAATTTTTAATAGTATTAAAGCCAATTAATCTCCCTGGAAAACAAGTTTTAAATTTAATTATTACTAAACAATCAAAATATTATATTGGATATTAATTTAAAAAAAATTAAATAAGGCTTTTTATCAAAGAAAATTTTAGTAAGTATTTAAAATATATAATTAATATTTTACTTACATAAAACCGTGATATTTTATCAATTTAAAAATTAAATTGTTGGTCCTCTATCCGTATATATTTGTACTTCAAACCGTACATTTTTGTTGAACGGTTGCTTTGTCTGCCTAGTTAGAACTTAGTAGTAGCAGTTAAAAGTTCCAATGCCTTCAACAGCAATCAAATCTTGTAATAAATATGTGTTGAGTTACAAAGATTCATCAAATAATACACATCAACAAGGCTTCTACGCTCGTGATGCGTTTGATTGCCTGATGCTTGCAAGAGAATTTAACTCTTACGTACATGACCATCCAGGCTCTGTAATTAGAATCCAACAAAAATTTTGAGGCAATTAATCATGATTTTAAAAAGATCACCATTCGCAATCCAAGATAAAAACTCAAGCGATCTTGATAATAAAAAAGATTATCCAACTATTAAAGATTTAATGCGAGAACAAAAAGTTTCAAATGAAGACGCTAATATGGTCCACCATAGAAGAGATCTAGATTCTCTTGGTTAATTTTATATTTATAGTTACTCATTTATAAGGAAATAATTTCTCCTAAAGTTTATTTTTAAGCTCTAACAGTATACGATCAGTTCCCTTCCTTACTGCAATGTAATCCTTATACTTTTCAGATTCAGCTAAAACCATTTATTAATTTTATTGACTTTCAATTTCTTGAGAGGAGCATTTTTCCATTAAAAAAGAGGTTTTTTACACCTCTATGCAAATTGACTATCAATCATTTTGGAAATTTACTACTAATTCGAAGCTGTTGCAATCTCTTTATGGACGGAGATGAATTCTTGGTCTGTTAGAACTGGTGTAACTTCGATTTCTACCCCAAAATTATCGACCCAGATACTACTCCATTTCCAGATGTTCTGATGGTTTGAAGATTCAACTATTGCCCAACCATTTGCCCCCTCAGGATTTACTACGCGATTAACAACTTTAAATCCATCAAATTCATCACCTTCACATCCTCCTTCAACAAAACCTGCAAAAGCTTCTGCACCTTGCATGTGACTTTCTTGATCTGGGAATTGCCAGTGAACAATATATGTTTGCATAACTAAAATAATTTTTTTTATTATTAATTATCTAATCTTAAAATTAAATAAAAAATCTTTAAATACTAATTAAATAAAACAAATAAGCATAAATGGCAAAAAAAAAGACTCTTGCGAGCCTAGGTGATGGGGACTCCTATAATGACAAATTAAACAGAAACAAACAACCCCATCAATAGGTAATTTTAAATACTTACAAACACCATATGTAGTGCTAAGATTTTAAAAAGGCTGGGTGATGGGGATTATCCCGCTTTTTGATTGGGGCGAAGCTAACGCCCTTTTTTTATGGAAAAATTTACTTTAATTAATAAAGACAGATCTAGGATTAAAGTATTTGAACCTTTTGAAGATAATTCTAAGAACTCTTCTATGGTTAATGCAATCTTAATCTCTTATGGTTGCGTTTTTAAGCGATCAAGTAAGCCAGTTATGAAAGGCTCTAGGGTTGAATCTATAGAAGAAGCGAGAAACGAATATAAAAAAAATGGTGAATAGGTACTTTACCTAAAATTTGACATTATTAAAAATTAATTGCTAGATAAGCTTCAGATTGGAAGATTGAACATGAAAAATGACATTTATTCAAATATTAAAGATTCAGATGCTTTGGAAAGTTTTTTTGAATGTATAACTTCTTGTAGCATCAATAGTGAGGGAGTAGATTGCACAACAGCATGTTATGTAAAACATTTAGAACCAAATAATATCGATTACCCTTTAAAATTTTCATAAGCAAAGATAATTGATAATTGTTATACTTCGTTGATGTTATTCCCACCTCCTCAAGTTATTTTTGGCCTATTGCTTTTATCTATAGCAGTAGTTCTCATCTGGGATATTAGATACAACCCTTTTGGAGAAGACGAAGACGGAATTTAATCTTCAACTAGGAAGCTGATTTGATGGTGGCGCGTGAAATTGCCGTTTCTTTCTTTTGAGTCTTTTGTAAGCGACTAAAGAGCCTAATAATAACAATGTAATAGCTATTGAGTTAATCATATCAAGTAGTTTTATATATATAAAAACAAATATGTTCTAAATATCAATGACTAAAGATATTATTTCAAAAAGTGATTAATTATGGACTAATTCTTAATATTTAGCTTTTTCATTAGGTACCTAAAACAACCAATAGAAAATGCTTATCTGACCAAAAGTCATTGCTAATGCAATAAGAATCACTTTTTCTTATTTCTCATTTGATATTGCAGAACAGCTTTTAGATGTTGTACTTCTTTTTCTAAAGTCTCAATTCTTTTTTCTAGTTCTTCATTAGTTGCCATATTTTATAAAGATAAATGCATTCATCTTTATACTATTAAAAAACGACTTTTTACTCATAATAAATGTCTAATAAGTAATAGAACCTATTGATGTGCATAATCTCTCTAGATAAATTATGCAGAGTATAAATTTAGGGGTAATTTATGAGTGGAGATTATGAGACACTAGAAATAAATCAACCTAAAATTACATATCTTCAGAAAAGATCCGAAAATAATACAGAATGGTTAGATGAATTAATCAACCAAATTGAAGATATGAAAAACAATATATCCAAATCTGTTTAATCACAGGAAAAGAGTTAAAGGAATTAGAGAAATTTGCAAAAGAAAATGGATACAATGACGAGCTAAAAGATATATATTTAAGGGAAGTTATGGACAAAAATAAAGAATACGAATGAGATCTAATTTTCGACCAAACATCAGACTTGCTACAAACATTCTTTTAGTTGTTGGTACTTTTGCAATTGTTTTAAAGATTAATCCAATAGCGAAGGTATATAAGGAAAAAAATTTATGTATTAAATATTTAAAACATCAAATAGATCGAGACAAACTTATCAAAAGACTAAAAATAGTTAAACAAGCAAACCCATCTAGTATTTGTGAATCTATCCTCAAAAGTTAAAAATGCGTATTATTCTTAGAAATTTTAAATTTTTTATTTTATTATTTTTCTTATCTCTAAATTTCAATAATTATTCTCTTGCACATATGAGGGGTACATTTCTTTCTGAGGAGGAAGCTGAAAAAAGGGCTTTAGAACTTGGTTGCGAAGGAATACATAAGAATCAAGATAAATGGATGCCATGCAAAAACGAAAAAGAATTACATATATATTTGCGGAAATAGATGGAAAAATTAAAAACAAATCAAAGAAAAATTCACAGAAAAATAACCGCAATTTCAGCAATCCCCTTACTAATTACTATTGTATCTGGGACTATTTATAGTATTCTTCAACCATTAGGAGTAGATGCTTTTTGGTTAATAAAATGGCATACGGGTAATTTTGGCATTATTAATTTGCAACCTTTTTACTCGATATTTCTTGGTATAACATCAATAATCTCTATAATATCCGGCGTTAAACTATTACAAAAAAAATCTTAAATATATTCTAAGCCAAGCCAAAATCTAACTAATTAATACTATTTGCGCCCCCACTTACTAAGAAAATTATTGCTCCTAGTGCCATTGTTGCTACACCCATATAAGGGTATTTCTTAATTCTTGATTTAGTAATTGGAAGCCATGAAAGGTACCTATCAGATTTATTTAATTCATTTTTTTGTCTAGGTGGCAATCCTAATTCTTCTCTTCTTTTAGCTTCGCCCATAATCTTAAATTTGTTTATGTATCAATATTAAAAATTATGTTCTACACCTGCGAGTAAACTTTATTAAAAACAGAGGTCCTTTGTAGATAAACAAATTATTTAAAATTTATTTAGCCTTCTTTAAATATAGATTCTTTGTATTTGCCTGATCTGATGTAAATAACAAAATTAAGATAGTTCCAACTAGAAATGAAAAAATCATTGTCAAACCAACAACTTCAACCATTTCACTAGGCAGATAATTTAGAAACATTAATGAATAGATCTCTTATCTTAAACTTAGCAATTGTATTATTTATGTAAAGTAAGTATTCCTTCTTTAATTTCGAAAAGAACTTTAGAGACTCTTTAATCTTTAATCTTTATTTATTTTTATTTGCGGGATAAATCTAGTTCTCGCCGATCACAATTTTCTTACTTAGCTATTCCTATTTTCTTAAGCAATTTCAGGTAAGGCAAGGCCCAATTACCAAAGGTAAAAGAGATTGTCGTATTTTTTTTAGTTGGAAATAATGTTTTAGAACGTGTAGAGGCTAATTTAGAAAATATCTTAATAGTCTCTACTTCTAGATTATCAATATACAATTTTTTTTGAACACCTCGATCTTTCTTTTGGGGCAAATAATTTTCTATAAACCATAAAACTTGTTCTAAATTTGATTTATTTGGTGCGGTTTTAATTTGTTTATTTTTCTTTTTAAACATATTTATTTACCTCTTAATTACTTAATTAAATTTGCCATTTATATAGTTTAAATCAATAGTAAAAGCCTCAAAATTATGTTCTTTTTAACAATCGATAATCGAAAAAATAAATTAATAATTACGTTGTTTTTATAAAAATAAAAAAAGAGAGGGATAAAACCCCCTCTTAATTGATCAGTTTCAAAAAAGAATTTAATTTTTTGAGTCTTTCAATTTCATTTCTTTTTGTGTTTTCCTGATTCTTTCTTCAAAGACGGATCTCCTGTATGGAGTAACTTCTCTACTTTTAGTAGCCAAAAGTTGGGCTTCGTATAGCCTATTGGCTCTTTTGATTTTTTCTCTTATTTGTAAGAGGTTATTCATGGTCTTTTGCAGTTAATGAGAATCCCGTTCCCTACTCCCATTTCATGCGTCCAGAGATATAAACTTGGATGAACGTTAGTGAACGATAACATCTATAAAAAAATTCCGCGAGAGTAATTTTTACTAAATTTTTTCAAAAAATAAATAATGAATAAATAGTATAAATAAGGTTTAATATTTCCTAAATTAGGATAAGAATATTGTTTGCGACCCATCATTATTATCCTGAATCACTATTTTTTTATTTGGGAAAATATCTGATAATATTCTTTTCAAATTTAAATTATCAGAAGGAATTATATTACTTATATTTTTTGAATTAATTTTCCAATTTTCATCTACAAATAGTTCTTCATCATCACCTTTTTCATTCTCCAGTGATGTCTTATTTAGAATCTTAAGTAACAGTTCTGAATCATAATCTTTAAATTCTTCAGGGCCCTCTTTAAAATTTTTAATCATTATTTAGAAATCTAATGTTTCTAAATCTTGCATAAGTAATTTGAAGAATACAAGGTATTAATTACCTAAAAATTTTTTTTTAAAATAAAAAAAGGTATCAAATTCAAATATTTTTTCTTTAAAAATTTAATTCCTAAATAGCTAAAGAATGATATTTAAAAAAGATTAATTAATCATTTACATCATTTATTTGCTTGTTAAGTTGCAATTAAGGGATTCTGAAAAGATGCCAAGAGTAATTAACAAAAAAATTAGACTTTTAAGATGGTTAAACTCAGGAATGATCCTACCATTTATAATTATGGCTGCATCCTCATCAATCATTCTTTATGGAGTTTTATTTATCCTAATAAAATAGTTTTCTAATTTAAGCAGCTAAGTTTTCCTCAGATTTAGACATAATCATTGCAGCTTTTTTTAATAAACTGACTACTTCTTTTCTTCCAACTGCATTATCAGCTTGACGCATTATTTCAGCATATTTTTTATTTATTTTTTTCATAAATAGTTTTAAATTAATCTAAAAATACAGCACCTCAAGATGGTGTCAATCGTAAATAATTCTCATATATTATTTCTTTGATTATATTTGCACAATAAAAATTGCTCATTTATTATTCTTAAAGTTTTTTTTAATTTATGATGCCAAAAATGCATAACTATCAAAATCAATAATACTTTTAATTAAGCTATATTGAAGGATTTGAAAACATAAAATAAACCTCCGATTAGGATCAATATTGCAGCTCCATAAAAAAGAAAAGGGATAATTGGATATTTATACAATGTGGACCTTACTTTTTGTTGTATGGCTTTTTTATCAAGTTGAGGCAACTTTATATCTTCAGTTGTTTTTCTAGGCGTAATACCTAAATCTTTTCTTCTCTTTGCCTCTCCCATAATTAATACTGAGGTATTCCCATACATTTTAAATAATTGTTATCAGCTAAATCTAAAATTTGATTCCATTCTTCATGAGATGTTTCCAAATTATTTTTAAAATCTTTTTCAAATTTAAGAATACATCTTTTTTCTATATTTTCTGGAGAATTATAATTTCTTAAAAAAGAGACACTCAAATACGATAATGATGAAAAAACTATAATTACTTTAGCAATTTTAAAATTATTCATATCTTAGATTATATTGCCTTATAAATAAATAAGGTACTTGTTGGTTTTATAATTAATTTATTCTATTCAAAACAATTATCAAATGATAAATTCTGTAAATTTTAACCATTTGCCTATTCAGGATTTGGTTGTTTCAGGGTTAATAATCTTTATAATGTCAACTATTATTGCCAATATTTATGATCCACTATTAGGAATAATTTATGCATTTGGAAATATACTTACTCTTACTTTTTTGAGCTGGTTATACAAAGAGACTTGGAGTGATCCAAGGAAATAATCTAATTAAGACAAATAAAACAACTACTTCTGTATTTTTAATTTTGAAGAATACTTTAAATTAACAATGTAAGTTGCGACAAGAGAAAGTATCAAAAAAAATAATAAGCTTTCCAAGGTGGATTGGGGCATAACCATGAGAAGTACCAAAAATGATATATCTTTAGAAAAACGAATTCTGAAAAAAAATCAACCCTTTCATTATTTTTTATAATCAAATTTATAAATTTAATTTTCTTATAAAATCTTTGAGAT
>CACNAI010000025.1 GCA_902618335.1 uncultured Prochlorococcus sp.
CTTTTTAAATTAATGAAAAAAAAAATATTTATCAGTACCGGGGAAGTTTCAGGAGATTTACATGGGGGATTATTGTCAAAAGCATTATTTGATGAAGCCAGAAAACATTCAATTAATTTAGAAATATATGGATTAGGCGGGGAGAAGATGAAGAATGAAGGTGTACAAATTTTTGAAGATACAACGTCAATAAGTGCTATTGGGATATGGGAATCTTTACCACTAATTATACCTATGTTGAAAGTTCAAAAAAAATTTTATAAAACCATAAAAAAGTTTAGGCCAAATTGTTTAATATTAATTGACTACATGGGACCAAATATTAAAATAGGAACTAAATTAAAAAGATCAAGAGATAATATTCCGATTTATTACTATATTGCTCCTCAAGAATGGGCGTGGCGAGTGGGCAATAACAGCACTACAAATTTAATTAATTTTTCAGATAAAATTTTTGCGATATTCAAGCAGGAAGCTTACTTTTACAAAAAGAGGGGTGGAAATGTTTTTTGGGTTGGACATCCAATGCTTGATTTGATAAAAAATTTACCCTCCAAAAAAGAGTCTAGAACAATCCTAAAACTTAGAGCGAATCAGAATGTCTTACTTTTGATGCCTGCATCAAGACCTCAAGAGTTGAAATACATATTACCTACTTTCTTGAAAACTGCAAAAAAATTACAACAAAGATATCCAAACCTAGTTGTATATATTCCATCTTGTAGCAGGGCTTTTGATGAGAAATTTAGGAAGGCTATAGAAAAATATGAAATCAAAGGAAAAGTTATTTCTCAAAAAGATAATCCTGTATTGATACCTTATGTTTATTCATTAACCAAACTAGCTTTATGTAAATCAGGCACAGTAAATATGGAATTAGCGTTATATGGAATACCTCAGATTGTTGGATATAGGGTGAGTAGAGTTACAGCTTTTATAGCAAAAAAAATACTCAATTTTAAGGTAAGATTCATTTCGCCAGTGAATCTTTTGGTAAAGAAATTTATAATACCTGAGTTTGTACAGAAAAATTTTAATGAAAAGAAAATCTTTTATAAAGCTTGCAGGCTTCTTGATCTGAAATCAGAAAAAGCGAGAATCAATAAAGGGTATGCTTTATTGAAAAAAGAATTAGGAGAGGAAGGAGTAGTTGAGAGAGCAGCTAAAGAAATTATTAATTCTATAATTTGAACTTTATAATAAACAGATGAAATATTTTAATAAACAGATGAAATATTTTTTACCTTTATTAATTGCTCTTTCAATCTTTATTAATCCTTTAAACACTTTTGCAGAAGAATTGATTCTTGCAGGGGGTTGTTTTTGGTGTTTAGAACATGACTTAGAGTCCCTAAAAGGGATAAATGGAGTGCAAAGTGGTTATTCAGGAGGCGATTTACAAAATCCTACCTATGAAAATCATGATGGTCATCAGGAAGTAGTTTTGGTAAATTATGATCCTAAGTTGGTAAGTTTAAATGAGATACTTAGACTCTATTTGAGAAATATCGACCCTCTTGATGGGAAAGGACAATTTTGTGATCGTGGAGACTCTTACAGACCAGTGATCTTCTTAAAGGACAAAAGCGAGGAAAATGATGCAAATAATGCACTAAATTCTGCATCTAATGAATTGGGAGTCCCATTAGAAAAAATTTCTGTTGAACTCAAATCAAAAGGTCAATTTTGGTTGGCTGAAGATTATCATCAGGATTTCGCTGAGAGAAATGAAATAAAATATAAGTTCTATAGATTCTCATGCGGGAGAGATCAGAGGCTAGATAAATTATGGGGGGATAATGCTAGATCAACAAATCTTTGGACTGAATGATTTTAAATATAGTTATTTATTTTTAATCCATTGAACAAGAGTTTTAACGCCAAAACCGGTTGCACCTGAAGGATTAATCCCCTTATTCTTATCAGTCCAACAAGTCCCAGCAATATCAATATGAGCCCATTTAATCTCTTTATCAAAGAATTCCTCTAAAAACAAAGCAGCAGTTATTGATCCACCAGCTCTTGGGCCTGTGTTTTTCATATCAGCTATATGAGACTTTAACCCTTCTTTATAAGATTTTTGTAAAGGCATTTGCCATAATTCTTCCCCAGCCTCAGCTGATGCAGCTTTTAGATCATTTGCTAGATCATTATTATTGCTCCAGAATCCAGCTACATCATTACCTAATGCAACAACAATAGCTCCTGTTAAAGTAGCTAGATCTATTATTGAATCCGGTTTTAAATTGGATGCGTAAGTTAAAGCATCAGCTAATGTAAGTCTCCCCTCTGCATCAGTGTTGTTTATTTCAATTGTCTTACCATTAGATGCCTTAACTACATCTCCTGGATGAACTGCAGATCCATTTATCATGTTTTCGCAAGCTGCCACAATAAAATGTATTTCTAGTCCCTTTGGTTTTATTGCTCCAAGTGCTTTTGCTGCTCCTAAAACTGCAGCGCTTCCTCCCATATCATATTTCATCATTTCAATCTGAGAGGCTCCTACTTTAAGATTGTATCCTCCAGAATCAAAGGTTAAACCCTTCCCAATAAGCGCAATTTTTTCTTTTATAGGCCCCTCTGACTTCAAAGTAAGATGTATAAATTTGGGATCTAGATCAGAACCTTTTGCTACAGCTAAATATGCACCCATACCTAAATCTTCGCATTCTTTTGCCTCTAAAATTTTTACTTCCAAACCATGTTCTTTAGCTATTTGAGAAGCTTGCATAGACATTTCCTGGGGCGTAAGACTGTTTGGAGGAGCGGCTACAAGTCTTCTGGCTAGTTCTACACCTTCACATATTTTTTCGGTCTCCTCAAAGCTAATATTCTCAAATTTTTTTGAATTTAAAAACTCTATTTCTTTAAGAACTTTCTTGTCATCTTTTTTCTTATTGAATCTATTATCCTTATAAGCAGATAATCTAGCTGACTCGGCTAATTGATTTATTTCTAGTTGTGAATTTATTGATTCCCAAGGTAGCAAGATGCTGATTTTTTCACTTTTATCGACAGTTTTCCTTATTAGATTTCCTATGGAGTTTTCAATATCACTTTTATTTAGGTTTTGCGATTTGCCAAGACCAACTATGATTAAAGTTTCTAATTTTTGATCTAAAAATTCAAAGATTAAAGTTTTTCCTTTTTCTCCTTTGAATTTTTTTTGAGTAACTTTTTTCAGTAATAATTTTGGGTCAACAACAAATTTTATATCTTCGAGTTGGCTTGCAATTTCTTCCTCTAAAACTCCAAAAATTAATGAAGTACCTCGCCAGTTATCTAGATTTTTTTGGAAAGTGGAAAATTGCATTTGTAAAATGGATTTAATTAACTTTTAATTGTTTGTGAAAGTAGTTGCCCACCTATCTCGAGTTTCTTTATTAAAAGGTGGTAACCATAAATATATCAGTTGCTGTTCTAATTTACGTCTTAATTTTACTTCTTTAGGTACATCTAAGAAGAAACGAATATCTTGGTGACTTGAAAGGTTGTTATGAGCTAGGGCTTCTTTATAGTTCATGAGGTAATTTTTACAGTCATGTTCTCCCTTCCATCTTTTATTTGCTGAATTTGTTTCTCCTATATAAAGGATTATTTTAGAATTCTTCATCGAGTCAATTACGAAATACATTGCTGGACCATTATGTATATTTTGATTGGTTCTCCAAAAGTTCAATGATAATGGCTGCAGGGAAAACGGATCAATTTTTTTTTCATTAGAAATTATATTTACAGGAAGACTTGTTTGTTGCAAAATTTTATTATATGTGTTTTTTGAAATTTTGAATTGGTGATTATGGATTTTATTTCTCCATTCAGTTAGTATTTCACCTTTGATTTTTAGATGATTTGTGTGTTGAAAATTTATTGATGTATCTACATTTGAACCAAACAATTCAAATTGTCTATTTTGGTTTGAAATATTATTTACGTTGAATTTTTCCAATATTTATGAAACATGTCTACTTAATTTAATTCTGAAAAAATATAAATCAAAGAATTATTTATAAACTAAAATTTATTAATGTACTAATCAATTTTAAAGATTCTTGTTATGTTGTAAGTGAGCCTTAATCTTGCGAAGAAAAAAAATAGCAATGGGATTTTTTGAGTCAGACATCATTCAAGAAGAAGCTAAAAAGCTTTTTACAGATTACCAAGAACTTATGAAACTTGGTTCTGATTATGGAAAGTTTGACAGAGAAGGGAAAAAAATGTTTATAAAAAAAATGGAATCTCTAATGGATCGTTATAAGGTTTTTATGAAGAGATTTGAATTGTCTGAAGATTTTCAAGCAAAAATGACAGTAGAACAATTAAAGACGCAGTTAAGCCAATTTGGGATTACTCCTGATCAAATGTTTGATCAGATGAATAAAACCTTAATAAGAATGAAGGATGAACTTGATAAAACTTCTTAAATTTAACTGTTAAAACTTCATGTCAGATAATTTAATATTGCCATCATGGCTGTCAAGAGGAATAGAAGAATATTTCCCAATTAAGGGAACAGATCAAACTTTTTCGGAAATAATTGATCATGCTAAAAAAAATAATAAAAAATTAAGGGTTAAACTCGGAATCGATCCAACTGGAACAGATATTCATCTTGGGCACAGCATATTGTTTAAAAAACTTAGGGCATTCCAAGATAATGGACATATTGCAGTTTTAATTATTGGGGATTTTACTGCTCAAATTGGAGACCCAACCGGAAAAAATAAAACAAGAGTACAGCTATCGGAAAAACAAGTTAAGGATAATGCAAAAACATACTTAACCCAACTAGGAATGGGTAAGCCAGCTAGTGAATCTATTTTAGATTTTAATAAAAAAGATAGAATAGAAATTAGATATAATAGTGAATGGCTAAAAGGATTAAATCTTAATTCGATAATTGAATTAATGGGGAGTGCAACAGTTAGTCAAATGCTAGCTAAGGAAGAATTTAATAAAAGATATACTTCACAAGTTCCAATTGCTTTGCATGAATTCTTATATCCACTTTTGCAAGGTTACGATTCGGTAGTTGTTCAATCAGATATTGAGCTTGGAGGTACAGATCAAAAATTTAATATTGCAATAGGCAGAGATCTTCAAAGGCATTTTAAACAAGAACCTCAATTTGGTGTTCTGTTGCCAATTTTGACAGGTTTAGATGGAATTAAAAAAATGAGTAAATCTGAATTAAATACAGTAGGTTTGAAAGAAGATCCTCTTTCAATGTATTCAAAGTTAGAGAAAGTACCCGATAATATAATATCTTCCTATTTTGAATTACTTACTGAAATAAATTTAAGTTTCCTTGAAAACGCAAATCCTCGTGAATTACAGAGAAGAATGGCTTTAGAAGTTACTACTTTATTTCATGGGCCTGAAGAAGCATTAAAGGCACAATCAAACTGCGAAAAATTATTTCTTGGTCAAAAAGAAAAAGTTGGAGTAATTCCTGAGATTTCACTAAAAGAAGTAGTTTTTCCGGTTAAGTTTTTTTACTTGCTAAGTGCCCTAAAACTTTTCAAATCTAGCAGCGAATCCAAAAGATCTATTAAAGGTGGGGGTGTAAAAATTGATAGTCAGAAAGTAATAGATCCTGATTTAGTTTTTGATTCAAAAAATGATTTGGAAGGGAAAATTTTGCAAATTGGAAAAAAAATAATTAAGAGGTTTGAAACTGAAAATTGATGAATAATAGACTTAATTCTGAAGATCAAATAATATTGGCAATTGATGGCCTAGATCTAAGTCAAGCAAAATCACTTCTAGAAAAATGTCCAAATATTAAATGGGTGAAAGTTGGTTTAGAGCTTTTTGTTAGGGAAGGTCCAAGAGTTATTGAAATATTAAAAAGTTTAAATAAAAAAATTTTTTTAGACTTAAAATTTCATGACATCCCAAATACCATGAGTGCTGCATGTTTTCAAGTTTCAAAATTAGGGATTGATATAATTTCTATTCATGCTTCAGCAGGTCTTAAAGCTCTTAAGGATTCTAAACAAGCATCTTTAGAAGGAGCCACCTCAGTCAGTGTAAAACCTCCATTTGTTGTAGGAATAACTGTTTTAACAAGCTTTTCTATTAAAGATTTTCAAACTGATCTTGATAGAAATAATTCAATTGAAGAAAATGTATTACGACTTGCAAAGTTGTCTTTTGATGCTGGATTAGATGGATGTGTATGTTCCCCAATGGAGGTAAAAATGTTGAGATCTATTTATAAGGATGATTTTGAGCTAATTACACCAGGTATCAGGTTAAAGATTGAAAATAAAGATGATCAAAATAGAATTATGACACCCCATGAAGCTATAAATAATGGTGCTTCTAAATTAGTTATTGGCAGATCGATATCAAAAGCTACAGATCCTAATAAAGCTCTAATAGAAATATTTAAATCTATTGATTCTGGTTAATTTTGGATTCTTCTCCCTTGATCAATCTTGTTATGTTTGTTCTATGTTTCCAGATTACTAATAATGCCACAATTAAACTTATAAAGAAGTAAGAGTGCATAAAACTACCGAGGTAAAAAAACATAAAAATAGGAAGTAAGATTGCAGCTGAAATACTGGATAAAGAAACAAATTTAGTTTTTGATAGAACTATTAAAAAAATGCCAAGAGATGCTAGTCCAACTTTCCAAGAAAGAGCCAAAAACATACCTAATCCAGTCGCAACAGCCTTCCCTCCTTTACCTCTAAGCCATATTGGCCAAATATGCCCTGAGATAGCGGATATGCCTGCTATAACTTCTATTAATCCTTGATCTGTGTAATATTGAGCAAGTTTTACTGCAATAAGGCCTTTCCCAACGTCAATGATAAATACAAAAAGTGCTGGCCATTTTCCAACATTTCTTAAAACATTTGTGGCACCTGTAGATCCAGAACCTATTGTTCTTAGATCTATATTTTTGAGATATTTTCCAATTAAAAAACCTGTCGGAAGTGATCCTAAAAGATAACTTTTAAAAATTATTAAGATAATCATACAAATTAGTTTAGTTCAAGATCATCGTAAATTTCATTATCTGTACCAGCAAATGCAACCCATAATGGGAATTGAAGTATTGGAATTTCAACAGAGGACTCTGCTGCATCAATGATAATAAATGGCAATTCTTCATTGGCTTCTAATCTATCAGCTCTTTCGATGACACCTTCAGGCCTTTCAAAAAGAACAATCCCACTGTTAGGCCCAAAGTCATCCCTTGTGAGACCAAGTGAATCTTGAAGAATTCTCCTCCATTCCCCTAATCGTTCAGGCTGCGAAGCTAAAATAAGAGTCTGAAACTGATCTCCGTATAATTCGCCAAGAATAGATATTAACCCCGCTGATAATAAGGCATTTTTTTGGCGAGAACCTCTACTTTCAAGAGAACCTCTACCACCCATGTTAAAGAACCAATCATCCATAATTTCTATATCTGATGAATCAAGACTCCTTCTTAATTTCCAAGGTTCAGCATAAAAATCTGGTTGTTCTGTAAAACTTGAAAAGCAACTTTTTATAATCTCTTCATCTGGCTTAAATGTTTCAGAAAGAGCAGGAACATGAACCACATTATTTGTGCTATCATTTTGCTTTTTCACGTCAAGAGGAGATGGCTTTACGATTATTGGTTGAGAGACTAATTCAAGTTTCTCTACATTTTGTGAGAGATTTTGCAAAGCTCCAGTTAAGTATTCTTGAAAGCCTTTAACTCTTTTAGCAATATTATCTGACTGTCCTTTGAAATTTGAATCAATATCTTTTTCTAATTCATCTTTTTTTGTTTTCAACTCTTTTATTTCTTTAATTAAAGAGTCTTTTTTTGCAACGAGATCTCTAAAAATTTCATTAGAAATTTCATCAATAGATTTAGTTGATTTGTCGTTTTTTGGTGCAATTTTTTTATTTTGCGTTGTATTTTTCTTACTAATTTGTTTGTTTTTATCATCTGAAATTGACTTGTCTATGATTAATTCCTTCTCAGGATTATTGTTAGAAATTTCTTTATTGTCCATTTAAATAATTTTGATAATTAGCAAATACTGAATTTTAAGAATTTTTAATTTCCAGAGAGTCAACTTTTTTTATGAGCTCATCTTTTAATTGCTTTGGATTAAATAATATTGGTAATAAATGAGGACTGGACTTTTCTCTAAAATAAAAAATACCTGGGATTATAGGGAAAAAGAATTTCCATGATATCCAGTTCTTGAATGGAAAAGTTCTAATCTCTTTTCCTAATTGTAAAACGATAAAATCATCATATGTTATTTTTATTCTTAAGGTAAAAGATTGAAGTAATAAAAAAAAGCTAAAAGAAGCAGAAATTATTGTTGGCAAAGAACCAATATTTAAAAATAAAAGCATAAAACTTAAAATTATAAGAATGATTGGTAATTGAAATGAAGGCGATATTATGACTGGTTCTTCTTTTTTGGTTTTAGTGTTGAACATAGAATCATCCAAATAAAATTTGTGTAAGTAATACATCCATTAAAGATACAGTAACGAGAGTCATCACAACTGCACCTGTTGTACTTGTTCCAACTTCTTTTGGACCACCTTTAGTGGTGAGTCCATATCCACAAGCAATAATTGAAATAAGTAATCCGAATACTACAGCTTTTATTAACATTGAAGTTAAGTCTGTATTAGTTAAACTTACATTACCTGATCTTACTGATGTCCAAAAAACTATTGGAGGAACTTTATAAAAAATTGTGCTCCAAATTTGTCCACTCCATAAAGCTACAGATAAAAACAAAAGACACTGTATTGGAGACATTATTACCATAGATAGTAACCTTGGGACTACCAAATATTGGACTGGTTCGGTCCTTAACATCGTTATTGCCTCAATTTGTTCAGTAACTTTCATGGTACCCAGTTGAGCAGCATAGGCAGTGGCAACTTTCCCAGTCATTAAAGTGGCAGTTAGAAGAGGAGCCATTTCTCTCGCCATGCCTACTGCTAATAAACCTCCAATTTCACTTGAAACCCCCATACTTGTGAGTTGAGATGCAACTTGAATATTAAAAACTGTACCTGCAGCAATTCCTGTAATTAATACAATTAACAAGCTTCCAGGACCTGACTCCATAAGTTGGTCAAAGAGATCATTTTTAGAAATTTTACCTCTAAAGATAAAATTAATTGCTTGTCCGCCAATGATTAAGCTGCTTAAAAGTCTTTTAAAAAATTTAGGGTAATACATATCTTTATATTAGTTTGTAATTAATTTTTGATCCCATTTTCTCATTATTAAAAGACCAATTATTACCAATATTGAGGGTATAAAGCCAATGCATAATCTAATAGTTAATTGTGCAGAGTAGCATTGTTCCATAATATTTAGACCATCTTTATGAATCAAGCATGATTGATAACCAGATAAGTACAACAAAAATCCTAATAATTGAACACTAAATGCGATACCAATCTTCTGAATAAGTACCATCCACGCAGTATATAATCCTGCTGGTTTCTCTGGATCTTCATCTATTGCATCAGGAAGTAGTGACCAAGGGATAAGAAAAGCGGTTGAAGCGCCAATGCCAATAAGACAGATTATGAAAATTAAAAGAATGAAAAGAAATATGTTACCGGTATTTAGGAATAAACTATACCCAACTCCTGAAATTTTTGATAAAGAAGGTAAAAATAAAGCTGCCGTACATGAAATAATCCAAATGATCGCTCCATAGTTTAAAGCTGAAATCCTATTTAATTTATTTGATACTCTGGTCCATATTTGTAGACCCACTAAAGCGCTAATTTGGAAAGGTATCGGGATCCACTTCGCAATATATGCTGGTACATTCAGTACATCTTCCACATAAATTAACGCTACTGTTTGCATCAATTGTAAGGCGCACCAGAGAAGAATATAAAGCGTAATAACTTTAAGAAATTTTTTATTTCTGAAGATCCTTTTGAATTGAAGTGTTATGGCTTCAACTTTTCCTGAAGGCCTTCTTGCTTTTTTTGCGAATGGAGCCAAGCCCCAACAGGAAATTAATGTTGTAGCAACGGCAATACATCCACTTATTTTGCCCATTAAAAAATATTCATTATTGGCTGATCCTTCGGAACCTAATACAATACCAGCGATTATCAATCCAGTTAGTCCTGCAATTATTGAGCCAGTAAATCTAGATGCGTTTAGCCTTGTTCTTATTGCTGTTTTTTCAGAAATTTCAGTAGATAGAGCTGCGAAAGGAAGATTAATACTTGTATAAGCAGTCATTACGATTATAGAAATTATGGCATAGTAAATAGTCTTGGTTAGCACTGAACCAGTGGGTGTCCACCATATCGCAGCTAAAGAGAAACCAAGAGGAACAGATGCTGCTACCATCCAAGGGATCCTAGGTCCCCATCTTGATTTAGTACGATCACTTAACCATCCAATTAATGGATCATTTACTGCATCCCATATTTTTATTAACATCAATAAAGAACCTGCAATTATTACTGGTAAACCAGCAGAAATAAAAAATTTGAATAAAAAAAACCCAAATTGCGTCGCGACTAAACCTGTGCCTGCATCTCCAAGCCCATAAGAGAACATTAATCTTGTTGTTGATTTAATAATATTTTTTTTCGAGTGTGAATTTTCCAATCTTTTTACTTTGTTGATTGTTTGATAATGTATTATTGCAATGGTAATTCTATTACTTAATGCGGGCGTGGTTTAGTGGTAAAACCTCAGCCTTCCAAGCTGAAGATGCGGGTTCGATTCCCGCCGCCCGCTTTTAGAATATGTTATTTTTTGCCCCAAATACTTGTTCTGAAATTATTAATAAAGAGCTTCTACTCTTTATTGAAACAGATTTTTCATTAATAGTTAGGGGTTCAAAAATCTCAGGCATGCTAGTGTCAATAACTTTTAACCAATTATATTTACATTTTGGCAAAGGGAAATCGATACTTTTTGAATATGCATTTAAACCTATCCAGATCAGGGGATTATTGCCTTCGTTAATGCTAAAGGCAACAGTGTGAGACCAACTACTCCAATCGGGGCTATCTAACTGTGTACCATGCCAATGATATGTTGGAATTTTTTCATTGGCTTGATTGTTAGGTAAGAATGATGGATTAAAAATATGTATTAGTTTTTTTCGGATTTTTATAACGTATTTAAAATATTCTAATAGTTCCAAATCTTGTTGAACATGTTCCCAATTCATCCAGCCCAATAAATTATTTTGGCACCAAGAATTATTGTTACCGCCTTGTGACCTTCCTATCTCATCACCCATAAGTATCATTGGAACTCCTTTAGAGATAAATAAACTAAGAATAAGATTTTTTTGTTGTCTTTTTCTTAAATCATTGATAAATAAGTTTGTAGTTGGACCCTCTGTTCCATGATTCCAAGAATTGTTATGGTTATCACCATCTCTATTTTGTTCTCTATTAGCAAAATTATGTTTTCTATTGAAAGTTACTAAATCTTTTAGAGTGAACCCATCATGTGAAGTAATAAAATTTATTGATTTTGGGAAAATATTATCTTCTTTATAAATCGATGGACTACCTTTTAT
>CACNAI010000026.1 GCA_902618335.1 uncultured Prochlorococcus sp.
TAGTAATAATTTTTTTCATTTGTTTATATTAATGCAAAGAGTACAAAGAAAGGAACATAGCAGCAGCAAACGCTAGACCTCCAAAAATCAATATGTTTTTTTGTCCAGGAGGTAAACTATTAAAACCAAACCCATAAACTAAATTTTCTTCAAAACCACTAGGTTTAGATTTAGGACCTATATCCTTATAAAAATTTTTACCAGCTCGACAAACAGGGCAAGCGAAGGTATTCCCATCCAATTTTGCAAAAGGAGTATTTTTAGGTATGTTTAATTTTTTATTTCCTTCAGAAGGATCATAAATATATCCACAACTTCTACATTCAAATCTATTTTGTTCTAGATTAGGGGCAGGTTGTTCAACATTTACTCCTGAGGAATTTTCAGAAAGTTTTTCTTTCTCAAAGTCTTCAACTATTTTGTTTTCCTCAGAGGCTGGTTGAATGTTTTCACTCACGGTTTATTATTGTTCTTTAAGAACTTTAAAAGATTTTGCTTAATTAAGCGACTTTTATTCAAAATTAATTTTTTAAGATGTTTTTACTAACTGGTTATGAATACTTTTTAGGTTTTCTTCTAATTGCCGCAGCTGTTCCAGTATTAGCTCTAGTTACAAATCTCATCGTTGCCCCAAAAGGGAGAACAGGGGAAAGAAAACTTACTTATGAATCTGGAATGGAGCCTATTGGAGGAGCATGGATTCAATTTAATATTCGTTATTACATGTTTGCCTTGGTTTTCGTTATATTTGATGTTGAGACAGTATTCCTTTATCCTTGGGCTGTTGCCTTCAATAGATTAGGCTTATTAGCTTTTATTGAGGCTTTAATCTTCATTGCAATACTTGTTATTGCCCTGGCATACGCGTGGAGAAAAGGTGCTTTAGAATGGAGTTAAAAAATTGAATCCACAATTATCCCCAAAAGCAATAAGAGAAATTCGAGAAGGGACTTGCAACCCTCTTGGTGCACCGCAGATTACTACAGATTTAAGCGAAAATATTATATTGACAAGTTTAGACGATCTTCATAATTGGGCTAGACTAAGCAGTCTATGGCCTCTCTTGTACGGAACAGCTTGTTGTTTTATAGAATTTGCCGCCTTAATCGGATCTAGATTTGATTTTGATAGATTTGGATTAGTACCTAGGAGTTCGCCAAGGCAAGCAGATTTGCTAATAGTTGCAGGAACAGTAACTATGAAGATGGCTCCTGCCCTAGTGAGACTTTATGAACAAATGCCTGAACCAAAATATGTTATTGCGATGGGTGCTTGCACAATCACAGGGGGAATGTTCAGCGCAGATTCTACAACTGCTGTAAGAGGTGTTGATAAATTGATTCCAGTTGATTTATACCTTCCAGGATGCCCACCAAGACCAGAAGCAATTTTTGATGCCGTAATCAAATTAAGAAAAAAAGTTGGTAACGAATCAATCTTAGAGCGCCCAAAAACTGAACAAACTCACAGATACATAACAGCTGATCATGAAATGAATCTTGTTTTCTCAGAAAATACGGGTGAATATCTCAATAAAACTTCAGCTAACGTCATTTCCTCCTCCAAAAAAGAGAAAATAACTGAACTATCTGAGAAGAACGAAAAATCTGAAATTATAAATTCTGAAGAAAATTAATGGAAAAAGACAACTTAGCCAATTCTTCAGATACTTCAATAGAAAAAGAAGGAGTTATAAGTCAATCTCTTTCTAAAGATGGAATTTCAAATCAACCTTTAGCTAATGATCACATAGGAATAGAAAATATTTCTGTTGAACCTAACAAATTATATGAAGCAGTATCAGCTTTAAAAAATTACGGTTTCAACTATCTTCAATGTCAAGGTGGCTATGATGAAGGGCCTGGTAAAAATCTGGTTAGTTTCTATCATTTTATAACTGTTGATGACTTGCAAAAAATTGAAAAGATTAAAGAAGTAAGATTAAAAGTTTTCTTAAAAAGGGACTCAGATTTATCAATTCCTAGTTTGTATAAAATTTTCAAGGGAAGTGATTGGCAAGAAAGAGAAACATTTGACATGTATGGAATAAATTTTATTGATCATCCAAATCCTAAAAGACTTCTAATGCCAGAAGACTGGAGAGGTTGGCCATTACGAAAAGACTATATTCAGCCAGACTTCTATGAACTTCAAGATGCCTACTAATTTAATTTTTTTAATTTGCGGTATATAAACATAACTGCTCTTGCTAATCTTCTCGGATCATGTCTAAGGGTTGGGGTTATTCTTTTTGCGTATAATGGTGCCTGCAACACATAATAACCCTCGGATAAAAGTTTTTCTCTGTTACATTTGACAGGTTCGGCTCCTTTACTTTCGTAATAGTCTACTAATGGAGATTTTTCAAATTGGACCTGAGATAGTATTGCATTAAAAATTCGATTATTTACTCCAAAATTTGATAATTGTTTTTCTATGGATTTAATATGCTGATAAACATCAAGTCCATCTGTTTCTCCAGGCTGAGTCATCAAATTACTTATGTAAATTTTTGGAGCATTACTTTGCAATAAAGCATCTACTATTTCTGGCACTAACAAGTTAGGCAACAAAGATGTATAAAGACTTCCTGGTCCAAGAACAATCAAATCAGCGTCTTTTATAGATTCGAGAGCACTAGGGAGAGCAGGAGGATTTTCTGGTAGATAACCAATTCTTGAAATAAATTTTCTAGATTTACTGATATTGCTTTCACCAAAAATCTTCTCACCATCCTCTAATTCGGCCCATAACATAACATCAATATTTGTTGCTGGTAAAACTTGACCTTGAACCGCCAAAACCTTACTAGAGGCTTGAACTGCTTTTTCTAAGCTACCTGTAATTGTTGTTAAAGCTGACAAGAATAAATTGCCAAAACTATGACCCTCTAAGCCACTTCCCCCAGAAAATCTGTACTGGAATAATCTAGTTAAAATAGGTTCTTCATTTGATAAAGCAGCCAAACAATTTCTGATATCTCCGGGAGGTTGAACACCTAGTTGTTTTCTTAGTATTCCACTACTTCCTCCATCATCAGAAACAGTTACAATAGCTGTAATATTGCTGCTGTAGTTTTTTAAACCTTTCAATAAAGTAGATAAGCCTGTA
The DNA here is from genome assembly GCA_902618335.1 of uncultured Prochlorococcus sp. GTDB lineage: Bacteria > Cyanobacteriota > Cyanobacteriia > PCC-6307 > Cyanobiaceae > Prochlorococcus_A. The sequence goes on from CACNAI010000026.1 coordinate 3,112, forward strand.
CCTCCCCCAATGGCGACAATATTAGGACCTCTATTTAATTTACTCTTAACTCTTAATGCATCAACTAAAAATGTATTTTTTTCGGGGACAAGCGCTTTTTGAATAGAATTAATACTCCTATTTTGACCAATTCCTATTAAAATAAGTCCAAAAACAAAAATCAAAGGTCCCAATAACGAGACAGGCAAGATACTAGTTAAACCAGTCATTAGCCAGAAAAATATTTCAATAAGCCAATAGAGCGGCCTTAGATTTGTCCAAATTGCCAAACCTAATAATGTAGTCAAAAATCCTATTGCTGATGTAACCATCCATCTTTTTATTACCAGTCCTGGCAAAAGCCAACTCAAAATTCTTAAGATCTTGTCTAATAAGACAAAATTAGACTTTTTAAAATTCTTGTAATATCTTCTTATTCTTTTTTTACGTTTATTCATCAAAAACCTCTTGAATTATTTTTCTCAAATGAAAACTACATATATTCATTATAATTCAAACGCATAAATCCTTTTTTTATTTCTAAAAAAAGGCAATATGTAATAGAAGATGACTTTTTCTTTATAAAGGTTTTGCAAAAATCAAAGCATGCAGTTGAAACAAAAAACCTCTCAATTAGTTGGGGGGGAGTTACTGTGCTTAATAGACTAAATTTTCAACTAAGTGAGGGAGAAAAATTAGCAATTGTTGGTCCCTCAGGTTCTGGTAAATCAACAATTTTAAAAATATTAGCTGGACTAATCTTACCGACTAAAGGAGAATTAAGAATATTTGGTGAAAAACAATCATATTTGAGATTAGATCAAAATAATCCTCCGGATGTAAGACTAGTTTTTCAAAACCCTGCTTTATTAGGATCCTTAACCATCGAAGAAAATGTTGGTTTTCTCCTTAAAAAAAATAAAAACCTATCAAAAAAATTAATCCATGAAATGATACGTGAGTGTTTAGCTGAAGTAGGATTATTTAATGTAGAGAATAAACTTCCAAATGAATTAAGTGGTGGTATGCAAAAAAGAGTAAGTTTTGCTAGAGCTTTAATTACAGATCAAACTATTAAGGCAAAAACTAAGCCTTTATTACTTTTTGATGAACCGACTGCAGGCCTTGATCCAATTGCGTCATCGAGAATTGAAGATTTAATTAATAAAACAAATGAAAAAGCCAACGGATCATCTATTGTAGTTAGCCATGTTCTTAGTACTATAGAGAGGACTTCAGATAAAGTTTTAATGCTTTATGGAGGAAAATTTAGATGGGGTGGGTCTATTGATGAATTTAAAGAGAGTAATGATCCCTATGTATTTCAATTTAGGCATGGGAAACTTGATGGTCCAATGCAACCCAAAGAAATTTAGAAATTATGCGTAGAAGCTTACGAGATTCAATAGTAGGATTTTCCTTATTAGGAGGAATTTTAATATTCACATCTTTTTCTTTTTGGCTAAGAGGAGTAAGATTATCTTCAAAAAATTGGCACCTTTTTGCTGAATTCAATAACGCAAGCGGTTTATCAAAAAAATCTCCAGTTACCTACAGAGGAATTTTAGTAGGGTCTATAGAAGATATCTTATTTACTAATGAATCAATTAAAGCAAAAATTGTTTTAAATAACCCTGATATTATTCTCCCTAGACCAGTATTTGCTAGGGTAGTTACAAATTCATTTCTTGGAGGGGATGTACAAGTAGCTCTAGAAACTAGTGAAAAAACAATCCCTAAAACAATAGCAAAACCTATATCCGAAAAATGTGATTCTAAATTAATCATTTGTAAAGGTGACACAATAACTGGTAAACAACTATCAAGTCTTTCAAATATAACGAATAGATTAAGTCAACTTTTGAAAGAATCGTCGCAAGAAAACTTAATTGAGAACATAATAAAATCAGTTGATCAATTTGATAGAACACAAGTCAACCTTGATGAACTAATTTATTTATCCAAGAAAGAAATAATAAGAATTCAACCTTTAATAGAAGAAATCACAATAGCAGCTGATCATTTAAATAATATTTTATCTATCATTGATGACAAGGAAACTCTCAATGACATTAAGTTGACAATTAATGCAGCAAGATCTATCTCCAGCAAAATAGATGATATGAGTGATGATTTTGAAAAATTAACGAAAGACAAAGAATTAACAAAATCCATAAGAGACTTAACTATTGGACTTTCAAAATTTCTTAACGAAATATATCCATAAGTAATACTTAGAATTCATTTATAGCATTTAAAGCCATAGCTGCGATTGCTTTATCTGTAGCTTTTGGCAGTTGGACATATTTCCCTTGAGCAGCCTCAGCTAATTCTTTACCAAAGCCGCTAGCAATAAATTTTCTCTCCGTATCAATTACTAAGAGTTTTATTCCAAGCATGGGATATTTTGAGGCGATATCAAGGACCTCTTGCTTTAAATTGACATTTTCATTCGCATTATCTTTTTCTACAACATCATTTTGTCCAAGAGATAATCCTAATGGTACGTTTCCTCTACCATCAGTAATTCCTACAACAATAACTTGACCTATATCTCCTGTTGAAAGAGCATTTTTTGCTACTTTTGCTGATTGCGTTAATCCGTGAGCCAAAGGCGACCCACCTCCGCAAGGCATTGTTTCTAGCCTTCTTTTTGCTGCAGTTATAGATCTTGTTGGAGGTAAAAGTACTTCTGCTTGATTACCTCTAAAAGGAATTAGAGCAACTTCATCTCTATTCTCATATGCCTCAGTTAAAAGTCTTATAACTGCGCCTTTTGCGCTTTGCATCCTGTTAAGAGCCATAGAACCACTTGCATCAACCAAAAAAATAACTAAAGCACCTGCCTTTTTTTGAAGAAGCTTTGCCCTAAAATCATTTTCTTCAATAACTATGGATTTATTAGGGTTTCTTGATCTTCTAGATTTTTGATAAGGAGCGGCAGCTCTAAGAGTTGCATCTACCGCAATTCTTTTTACTTTACCTCTCGGAATAATAGGTTTTACGTATCTTCCTCTACTATCACTAAATATTACTGATCTACTACCACTGTTACCTGCTTTTGCTTTAGCTGAAGAAAAAAGTAATAAATCAGGATCTACCATACACGCCTCAGGATCAAGGATAAATTCTTCAGGTATTTCGGGAGTAGATTCTTCTTCTCCATCAGAATTATCTTCTTCTTGGTCTTGGTCTTGGTCTTGGTCTTGGTCTTGGTCATTATCATTTTCATTAGCCTCAGGTTCAGAATCTTCATTATTTGATTGAGGTGGAGGTGGGGGACTCTGATCTTCTGGTGGCGGAGGTTGAATATCATCATCTTCCGGAGGAATTTGCATTGCTCGTGGGAGAATAACTAACCTAACTGCGACTTTTAGGTCTTCAGAATTTACATTCTCATCGCCTCGAAGAGCTGCATTAGCCTTTGCTACTTTTACTGCAAATAATTCTGACCTATGCCCTTCTACTCCTCCCCTAAGAGCTTCATTTACTAAATAGGTTATTTGCTCTTTCGTTATCTTGACATCCTTTAACCACTGCCTTGCTAAAATTAATTGAGTAGATAAATTATCAGATTCTTCCGACCATTTTTCTGAAAATTTAACATTATTTTCGGCGTGTGATAAAACAGATTTTGTAATCTCAACTCTTTGGGCATTATCAATAGACTGGTCTGCTGAAAGTACTATTGCAAAACGATCTAAAACATGATCTCTTAAAGCACCTTCTTCAGGATTATAAGTTGCTATTAATAGTGACTTACAGGAATGAGAGAGACTCAAACCATCTCTTTCAATATTGTTTTGCTCTCTTCCTATAGCTTCAAGAATTAAATTAACAATGCCATCATCCAATAAATTTATATCGTCTACATAAAGAACACCTCTATGAGCCTCTGCTAAGATTCCAGGTTGAAAAACTTGTTCCCCATTACTTAATGATGCAGCGACATCAATTGATCCAACAAGCCTGTCTTCAGTTATGCCAATAGGAACTTGAATAAATGGTGCCTCTCTTACTTTTTTCGGAATTTCTTCAATTTGATTCAAATAATCACTTCCAATCACCTCCTCCAACAATTTCTTAGTACTAATATCCCATTCCTCTGGTTTATCTGGATCTAGGTTCCTACCAATAGGTCTTAATGAAGTATTACCATTTCTCATAGTAAGCTTTTCAAGTATTGATTCATCATCTAATACCTCTATAGGAGGGAGTAGAGTATGCAAACCCCTTGCTAATACTGACTTACCAGTACCTCTTCCGCCAGCGATAATCACCCCTCCTAAACTGGGATCAACTGCTGCCAAAAGCAAAGATAACTTCAATAAACTATGACCTGTAATTGCCGCCAAAGGGAAAGCTCTAAAAGAATCCTTTGACTTCATTAAATCTTTTATTTCTCCTTTTTCTTGTAACTCGGGGTTCAAAATCAATTTAAAAATGCCTGATATAGAATTTATCCAATAACTTTGTTTTTTGTAGTGGAATTATCAAATCTTAATATCAAAAATGGACTATGTATATCCCTTGGAGCAAATATTGATAGTAAATTCGGAAGCCCTCTTGAATCACTATTAATGTGCAAACCAAAAATAGAAGAAATAATAACTAAATGGGGAGATAATTCCAACAAACAAAAAAAAGAGAAAAGAAAATTTCATGCAAACTTTTTTTGGTCTTCAATTTATGAGACATTACCTCATGGAGTTGAAAATAAACAGCCAAATTATTTAAATACTCTATTGCTTATAAAAAGTAATTCTTTTCCAAAACCATCAAATGAAAAGGCAAAATTACTTTTACAAGAGCTAAAAAAGCTAGAGATATTTTTCGGAAGAGAAAAGGCGCCAAAAGGTAAGAAATGGCTATCTAGATGTCTCGATTTAGATATTCTCTGGTGGGAAGATTTTCATACAGTTGACGTGGAATTAACCTTACCTCACCCTAGATTTATGAATCGGAATTTCGTTATTACACCTCTATCTGAAATCTTAAGTAGAAGCCAAAAAATCAAAAAGATTGATGATCCAAAATGGTCTATATAAATGATTTACAAAACCCAAAAATAACTGTTAGGCTATTTTTATTTAAAAATTATGGGCAATAAAAACCTTATAAAAAGATCCATTTTTAAAGAAAAAATATCTGAGTTAAAATCTAAAAAATTTAGTTTCGAAATAAATAGAATTGAGCTTCCAAATGGGCACGAAGGAGAGTATGGCCAGATAATATTTCCTAACGCAGCACTAGCAGTTCCCATTACGTCAGATAATAAAGTTATACTTCTTCGACAATATAGATTTGCAGTATCTCGATATTTACTTGAGTTTCCTGCAGGCACATTAGAAATCGGCGAAACTCCAATAAATTCTATAAAAAGGGAAATTCAGGAAGAAACGGGATTTAAAGCGGAAAAATGGGATGAATTAGGCTCTTTAGTCAATGCTCCTGGATATTCAGATGAAGTGATTCATTTATTTCTTGCGCGAGATCTAAGCAAACTAAAGGCCGAGGTTAAAGGAGATTTAGATGAAGATATAGAAGTATTATTTCTGGCACCCAAAGAACTAGATAATCTTATTGCTAGTGGGGATGAAATTCTTGATGCAAAAACTGTTACAGCTTGGTTTAGAGCAAAACAGTTTTTAGGTGAATTATGAATAACCCTAGAATACTTTTCTGGCATAGAAAAGACCTCAGAATAAATGATAATAAAGCTTTAAAAAAAGCATTTTCATTATCAAATGCTATTACCTCAACCTATATCTTAGATAAAAATTATTCGTATGATTTTAATGCAAATTCAAGAGCATGGTTTCTGGGTAATTCGCTTGAAGAGCTAAGAAAAAATTGGAAAAAATTGGGTAGCAGGCTTGTTTTAGAAAAGGGCGATCCAGTATTACTAATCCCTCAATTAGCGAAGTTAATAAATGCTAAATTTGTTGTTTGGAATAAATTAATTGAACCTTATGAGATCAATCGAGATTTACAAATAAAAAAAAATTTAAAAGAAAAAAATATACAAGTTATTGAATGTTGGGATCACTTATTAATACAACCCTCAAAAATATTTTCAGGTAATAGTAAACCGTATTCCGTTTATGGACCTTTTTATAAAAACCTTAAATCAAAAATGCATTTATTGGGTTCATATGATCAAGATAAAGATATTTTCCAGTTTAAAGATATAGATAATAAACTTAAAGAAAATAAGACAATTAATTCATCTGATTCGGTTCTAGAGAGATTTCTCAACAATATCGAATTTACTGGTTCTAATATTTGTCCATGTAGACCTGGTGAAAATGCCGCAGAAACATTATTAGAAAACTTCATTAACGAAAAAAAAATATTTTCTTATAAATCTGCAAGAGATTTACCTTCACATAGTGGCACATCTTTTTTAAGTGCATCTCTCAGATTCGGAACCATTAGCATTAGAAAAGTTTGGAACGCCACATTAAATTTAAATTCAGATTTTGAAAGTCATGAAAATTCCTTATCAATTGAAACTTGGCAAAAAGAACTTGTCTGGCGTGAATTTTATCAACATTGCTTATTCCATTTCCCAGAACTTGAGAAGGGTCCATATAGAAAAAAATGGGATAAATTTCCGTGGCAAAACAATAACGAATGGTTTCAAAAATGGTGTAATGGAGAGACTGGTGTGCCTATAGTTGATGCTGCAATGCGTCAACTAAATAGTACTGGCTGGATGCATAACAGATGTCGAATGATAGTGGCTTCATTTCTAGTTAAAGATCTTATATGTAGTTGGCAAATGGGCGAGAAAAAATTTATGGAGACGTTAGTTGATGGAGACTTAGCAGCAAATAACGGGGGATGGCAGTGGAGCGCCAGCAGCGGGATGGATCCAAAACCACTGAGAATTTTTAATCCTTATACTCAATCAAAAAAATTTGATCCTATCTGCGAATATATAAAATATTGGATTCCTGAATTATCTAAAGTGTCAAATTCAGAAATATTAAATGGGGAGATATCCAATTTAGAAAAAAATAATTATTCAAGCCCTATTGTCAATCACAACATACAACAAAGATTATTTAAGTCACTTTATGCTGAAATTTGAATTTCCTCTATACAATTCTTTAAAACTTTATTTAAATTTTCTGCTACATAAACTTGTTCTTCATAAGAAATTTCAGGAAACATTGGAAGACTAAGAACTTCTGTACAAATTCTCTCTGTATTTATGAGTTTTGTTCTAGAAAAATTTTTATTTTTGTAAGCTATTTGTGCGTGAATTGGAATTGGATAATAAATAATTGAATTAATACCCTTTTCAAAAAGTTGTTGTTTTACCAAATTCCTTAAGGAATAGTATTTTTTGCAATCAGTATCAAATAAATTTGAAGAATCTTCATTTAAAAAATATTTATCGTTTCTTAATTTAATGACAAATTGATTCCAAGAATGGAAAATTGAATCAGAACTAATTTTTGGAAAACTAATAAATGGATTTTTTTCTAATAAATCAAGGTAATTATTAGCGATTTTTTGGCGCTTATTAATCCACTTAGAAATATATTTAATTTTTATATTTAATATGGCGGCTTGAAGGGTATCAAGTCTGCTGTTATATCCAATTTGAGTATGGTGATATCTAATTGGGCTACCATGAACAGCTAGTTCTCTAATTTTTTTGGCAATATTATGATCTGAAGTTGTTACTGCTCCGCCATCTCCAGCAGCTCCTAAATTTTTAGTAGGGAAAAAACTAAAACAACCAATATCACCGATACTACCAACTTTGGAATTTTCCCACATTGTGCATGTTGCCTGAGCACAATCTTCGATTACTTTTAAGTCA
>CACNAI010000027.1 GCA_902618335.1 uncultured Prochlorococcus sp.
GTATTTCACTAATTACAGTGAAGAGAAAGACAATATTATTATTGTCGGACCTTTACCTGGCGATACCAATAAAGAAATTGTTTTTCCTGTACTTTCTCCTGATCCATCAACTAATAAAGAATATCACTATGGGAAATACTCGTTACATATTGGAGGCAATAGAGGAAGAGGTCAAGTATACCCAACAGGAGAAAAAAGCAATAATGTAGTTTTCACATCTTCCACCTCAGGGACTATTAATTCAATAGACACAATTGAAGATGGTAGCTATAAGGTCAATATAGAAAACGAGAACGGTGAGATAACTACTGAAGCAGTACCTGTTGGTCCCCAACTTATTGTAAAAGCACAAGACAAAGTTAACGCAGGTGACCCTCTTACAAATGATCCCAACGTAGGCGGCTTTGGGCAATTAGATGCTGAGGTTGTACTTCAGAACCCTTATAGAGTAATTGGATTGATTGCATTCTTTATTGGTGTAGGTCTAACACAAATACTTTTAGTATTAAAGAAAAAACAAGTAGAAAAAGTTCAAGCAGCAGAGGGTATCTAACTTTCTTTAGATGCTTACATTTCAAGCTTTAATACAATCCCCGGGAGAAACTTTTTTAAATTTAGGATTTATAAGTATTAGATGGTATGGATTGCTTATTTCGATTTCAGTCTTAATAGGTCTGTTTATTTCTAAAAAACTTGCAAAGTCAAGAAACATTAACCCAGATTATATTAGTGAAGTACTTCCATCATTAATAATCTTTTCAATAGTTGGAGCTAGGGCTTATTACGTAATTTTTGAGTGGCGGCAATATATTGGAGAAAACTTTTTTACTTCTTTACAACTATTCAATAACACCATTCAATTACCTTCTTTTCTAGCAGTTTGGGAAGGAGGCATAGCAATCCATGGAGGTCTAATTGGAGGATTATTGTCTATTATCTACTTCTGCAAATCGAAAAACATTAATTTTAAAACTTTTATAGATATCTTAATACCCTCGACTATTCTTGGACAATCTATAGGAAGGTGGGGAAATTTTTTCAATAATGAAGCCTTTGGGGTTCCAACAAATTTGCCTTGGAAATTATTTATTCCTTTGCAAAATAGGCCCTTAGAATTTATTAATTACGAATTTTTTCATCCTACTTTTCTATATGAATCATTATGGAATCTTTTGATTTTCTTAGTCCTTATTTTTATCTTTAATAAACAGAATAAAACAGATTTTTTCAGGCCTGGCTTTATTAGCTGTCTTTATTTAATTAGTTATAGTTTTGGAAGATTTTGGATTGAAAGCTTAAGAACTGACCCACTTTGTATTGGCGGACTTCCGCCTTTCTGCAGTGGCGGGATAAGAGTGGCACAATTTATAAGTATTTTTCTATTTTCTTCTGGATTAATTGGAATATTTTTTTTAAGATTAAAAACAAATGGTGGTAAAAATAGAAAGAATGGATAAAAAAATATCCTTTATAGGAGTTGGTCCTGGCGATCCAGATTTATTAACATTAAAAGCTTTAAACAAAATAAAAACTGCAGATGTCATTATTTGGACTGATTCTCTAATTCCTGAAAAAATTTTAGATTTTTCTAAAGAAGGTTCTCAAAAAATAAAAACTAGTTCGCTTACGTTAGAAAAAATAACCTCAATTATGATAGAAAAATTTCAAGAAGGGAAAGCTGTTATAAGGTTACATGATGGAGACCCTTGTCTTTACGGAGCAATTAAAGAACAAATCGAAATTCTAAAAAAAGAAAAAATTGAAATCGAAGTTGTTCCTGGCGTAAGTGCTTTTCAAGTCGCCGCAGCATATCATGAGGCTGAGTTAACTATCCCTGACATAACTCAAACAATAATTTTAACTAGGGCAGGTGGACGAACAGGTATACCCGAAAAAGAATCTCTAAAAGAACTTGCTAAGCACAATTCCTCTTTATGTCTTTATCTAAGTGCTAGGCATGTAAAAAGTTCCCAAGAAACTTTATTAGAGTTTTACCCCCCTGAGACTAAGGTTATTGTTGGATTCAGAGTGTCTTGGGATGATGGTTGGACATCATTAATAGAATTGAAAGATATGGAAAAATTTTCTATTGAAAAAAATTTAATTAGAACAACTATTTACATAATTAGCCCAGCTATTGGCAATTCTCAAAACAGGTCTAATCTTTATAATCCTGCCTATAAACATCTTTTTAGAAATAAATAATCTTAAAGTTGATAGAAATATATTAATCACTATAATTAGTAAAAATTTACTTGTTTTGGAAGAAATAAAATCATTGACAGAAAACAATAATAAAGGACAAATTTTCTCTTTAAAGAGAATTGGAAATTTTATTAAAGAGGCAAGATTAAGTAGAGAACAAACAATTGAAGAATTGGCTTCTGATTTAAAAATTGGAGCGCACCAGCTTAAAGCCATTGAGGAGGGCAATGAAGAAGAACTACCTGAACGAGTATTTGTAAAAGCAATGGTTCGTAGAATCTCAGAGAAGCTGAAACTTGATACAGAGTTTATAGTGGGTGAATTCAACTCTAAGAAGAAAGAAGTAAAAATTGAAGAAATAGTTGAAGAAGTTTCTAAAGAAACTAGAAATTCTGGAGAATCAAATAATCTTAATCCAGTAAGTTTTGGAATATTTATTTTAATTTCAGGTTTTCTCGGACTAATCTTATCTTCCTTAATTCTGAATTTATTTTCAGAGCCTTTTCAGAATCAATCCCCAAAACAGGAACTGATTAAAAAAAACTAAATAACTTTTAAGTCTAAATTCTTTAGTTCTTTTATTACATTCCGGCATAATCCTAAGTTCCATTTTTCAAGTAGAAGATCACTATTTTTATTCACAGGAATAAGTTCAAATGTAATAATATTTTTCTGCAATGTTATTTGAACTGAGGAGATTTCCTTATCAGACCTTTGATCAAGAGATGCTGCTAGTCTCAAAATTAATGACATTTCAAGAACTAATGTTTTATCTTCTTTGGATATTAAATTTTGCCAAGACTCATGTCTTTTCTTGGGTAGAGTCTTTCTATGGTACCTAGCAATTGAAGCAATAATATTTGTTTCTGCTTCAGAATATCCCAACAAATCACAATTTTTTATTAAGTACCAAGAGTGTTTGTGAAATGAACCAACATTCACGTATTTCCCACAATTATAAAGATTAGAAGCTGCCCAAAGAAGTTCTTTAGCTTTAGGGTCATTATCGCTATGAAAGATATTTTTAGTCTGATCATAGATTTGAAAGGCAATATCAATAACTTTCTCAGCTCTTATATTATCTACTCCAAACTTTTTGGCCTGATGAAGTATAGTTTTTTTTCTAATATTGCTTTGAATATTTAACTCGTTTTTAATTATCCCCTTACGAAGCATCCAATCTACAACCAAACCCTCTCGAAGTGACCTCTCACTTATTATTAATTCATTAAAGTTCAACATCTCCATTGCGGTGTTTAATATCAATGCTCCTGGAATAATTATTTCTGCTCTTCTCTCACTTATCGAAGGTATTTTCTTGATTTGCGAAACTGGCAATTTAATTAGTTTTTCCAATACATCTTCTAAATTTTCCCTTTTAAATTTATAACCATGCAACTTTTGTTTAGATTCTCCCAAATCATCTGAAATCAAATTTCCTAATGAGGTTGCAGTACCACTGGTTGCAATCATAGATAAAGGCTTGTCTTCCTTAGATCTACTCTTTATTTTTCGAACAGAAGGTTCTAAGGATCCTTTAATAAAAGTTTTTAAAAAACCCGATCTTTCTGAAGTTATAGATTCTTTATTGAAAAAATCATTTTTAAGTCTTACCGCACCAATTCTCGAACTGGTAAGAGCTATAGCATCTTTTTTATCTGCAAGTATTAATTCTGTAGATCCTCCTCCTATATCTATTATTACAAAAGACTTATCTTCAAAAGACATACCAGAAAGAACACCAAGGTAAATTAATCTGGCTTCCTCAGAACCACTTATCATTTCTATTTGAATATCAGTTTCATCAAGAACTCTTCTAATAAAATCTTGACCGTTTGGAGCTTCCCTAACTGCACTTGTTGCTGCTGTTACTATTTGTTTTACTTCATTACTTTTACAATATTCCTTAAATCGCTTAAGAGTAACTAATGCTCTTTGGATTGATTCTTCAGTAAGATTACCCTCCTCATCTCTTTCTCCAAGACGGGTGGTTGATTTATCAGTGAATTTTATTGAAAATGATTTTAATTCTAGATTAATTTCTGCTACCAAGAGATGTGTAGAGTTAGTCCCAATATCTATAGAAGCTACTAAAATTTCCTTTTCTTGAAAATATCTTAAATCTTGTTTCCGTATCATTTCTTTTTATAAGATGCAGATATCTTGAATCCATTAATAAATATACCCAAGATTGATTATTAAATAATAGAAATCATTAAATCCTAGTAAGATTATTTAAAGTTATGAAATATACAATAGAGCATATGCAAAATAAAAATCGACAAATTAAATTAATTACTTTTTTTGAATTATTAAGGTGGAATAAGCCGACTGGAAGAATGATCTTACTTATTCCTGCTGGCTGGAGTTTATATTTAACCCCAGATGCTAATCCAACATTTTTAATGTTGCTAAGAATAATTTTGGGAGGACTACTAGTAAGTGGATTAGGCTGCGTGGTTAATGATATTTGGGATAAAAAAATTGATCAAAGAGTTTTTAGGACAAAAAATAGACCTCTTGCTGCAAATAAAATCGGTCTTAAAACGGCTTATTCAATTCTATCCTTTTTAATTTTATGTAGCTTCTTTTTAACTTTGTCACTACCTAAACCTGGAAGAAACCTTTCCATTTCACTTGCTTTTTTAGCTTTACCTATTATTTTAATTTACCCTTCTGCCAAAAGATGGTTTAAATATCCTCAATTAATTTTATCCATATGCTGGGGTTTTGCTGTCTTAATTCCCTGGGCAGCAAATGAAGGCAATATAAATAGTATTGTTTTATTGTTTTGCTGGCTAGCTACCGTTTTTTGGACTTTTGGCTTTGACACGATTTATGGTTTAGCAGATAAAAAATATGATATCAAAATTGGAGTAAATAGTTCCGCTGTTAACCTCCAGAACAATACAAGAATAACTATTCAAATTTGTTATTTTTTAACTTCTAGTTTTCTAGCATTATGCGGATTAATTAATCAAATGGATTTTATTTTTTGGCCAATTTGGCTTACAACGTTGATCTTAATGCAGAGAGATATACTAAAAGTATTTCCTGAGGAAAAGCAATCAATAAAAAATATTGGGAATCACTTCAAAAATCAATCAATTTATGGAGGATTACTTTTATTAGGAATTATCATTGCATCATAATTTCTAAATATGGTTTTTAAATTAAAAAAAGGTGATCTAATCGATATTGTAGCTCCAAGCTCATTTATTGATGAAGAAGAAAATTTTCACAAAGGAATAGAAATCTTAAAAAATTGGGGCTTGGAAGTTAATGAAAATAATTCTTTATCAAAAAAATTTGGTTATTTTGCAGGTGATGATCTAACTAGATTTGAAGATCTGGAAAAAGCACAAAATAGTAAGCTAATCATTTTTGCAAAAGGAGGCTGGGGCTCAGCAAGACTATTAGAAAAAGAACCTTCTTGGCAGGATGGTTTAATGCTTGGATTCTCAGATACATGTTCTTTGTTACTATCTAAATATTCTCAAGGATTTATTGGTTCTATTCATGGTCCCATGGTTACTAACCTTATCAAAGAGCCAGAATGGAGTCTTGAGAGATTAAGAAATTTACTTTTTGAGGGGTATATCGAGGACATAAGAGGAATTCCTCTAAGAGGTGGAAAAGCGAAAGGAGAAATTATCGTCTCTAACTTAACTATTGCTACTTTTTTAATTGGTACTAATCACTTTCCAGATTGCAGAGGGAAAATAATAATTTTTGAAGATATTAATGAAGATATTTACAAAATTGATCGCATGTTGACTTACCTCAGGATGACTAAAACACTTAACGAAATTGCAGGTATTGGATTCGGAAGTTTTTCTAATGATTCCTACGACCTTGAATTTAAAGATTTACTAAGAAACTGCATTATTGAAAGACTCCAAGATTTTGATTTCCCTATTCTTTTTGACCTACCCATAGGGCACATATCAGGGAATGCATGCATTCCGTTAGGGTATAAAGCAACCTTAAATGGTGATAAAGGCATTCTTAGTATCGATAAACTTTTTAATTAGGAGTCCTTCACAAAAAGTTTTGCTATTTTCAAATCTATAGGGGATGTAATTTTTATATTTGAATAAGTTCCTTCAATAATCTTTACTTTCCAATTAAGCATTTCGAATAGTGATGCATCATCTGTGACTTTCCAGTTTTTATCAATTGCCATTGTATGAGCTTTTTTTAATCTGTCTACTAAAAAACCCTGAGGAGTTTGCGCCGCCCATAAATAATTTCTATCTGGTGTTTCTTTAATAAAACCTTCATTATCAACAAACTTTATTGTGTCAGTTACCTTCGTAGCCAAAATAACAGCCTCATTTTCATCTAATTGCTTAGCACATTGGTCTATCAATTCAGGATTAATTAGACATCTAGCACCATCATGTATTAAAACTTTTTCAGCATCTTTTGGCAGCGCTCTTAAACCATTAAAAACTGACTGCTGTCTGGTTTCTCCACCATTAATCCAATGAACTTTATGGGCAAACTCCTTTGCTGAATTTAATAATAAATTTTTATCTTTCGGTTGCCCAATTATTCCAACCCAATTTGTTGAGCTTGCTGAAAATACAGATTTAAGTGTCCAATAAATCAAAGACTCTCCCTCTAAATCAATAAGTAATTTATTTTTTCCAGCTTTCATTCTGCTACCACTCCCTGCAGCTGGTATTAAAAAGTGCACAATAGAAGATTTTAATATTTTCTAGACAATTATAAATAAAAGCAATATCTTTACACAAATAGTACTACGATTGAAAATTATAAAATTTCATAATGTCCAATACAGATTCATTATCAGGCAAAGTTGCTTTAGTCACTGGAGCCAGCAGAGGAATTGGTAAAGAAATTGCTTTAGAACTAAGCCGCTTAGGGGCAGAAGTTTTTATTAATTACTCTTCTTCTGAAGAAAAAGCTGAAGAAGTTGTAAATTCAATAAAAAATTCGGGAGGCAAAGCTCATAAATTAAAATTTGATGTTTCAAAAGAAGATTCTGTCAGTTTAGCTTTTGAAAAAATAATCAAAATTAATGGCACCATTGATATCCTCATTAACAATGCTGGCATTACTAGAGATGGACTATTAATGAGAATGAAATCGGAACAATGGGATGACGTACTAAATACAAACTTAAAAGGAGTTTTTCTTTGTACAAAATATGCTTCAAAATTTATGATGAAAAAAAGAAGTGGTAGCATCGTAAATATTTCATCTGTTGTTGGACTAATTGGTAATCCTGGTCAAGCAAATTATTCTGCCGCCAAAGCTGGGGTTATTGGATTTACCAAAACTTGCGCTAAGGAATTTGCATCAAGAGGTATAAATGTAAATGCAGTGGCTCCAGGTTTCATAGAAACAGAGATGACTGAAAAACTTAATACTGAAGAAATTCTAAAAGTTATTCCGTTAGGAAAATTAGGAAGTTGTACTCAAATTGCTACCTTAGTGTCATTCTTAGTTTCAAGTGATGCAGGAAATTACATCACAGGACAAACAATTAGTATAGACGGCGGTATGAATATTTAATTATGTACTTTCATAAGGCTGGCCCAATTCGTCTCTTAACCTTCTAATTTTTTGTAAAAGTTTTAGTCTTCGACTTCTAGCAGTTAATGTCAAAAAAAATCTCAGTGGAAAATATATTAGTGTCATAGCAATCGCAAGGATTGCAGTAAGAGTAAAAATAAGATTATTTGTTTCTTCCATAATTTAAAGATACTATTATTTGAATTAATTTGTATGTCTCATTAAAAGAAATTCGGCTTTCCCCACTTAATTAAATATCCCTTAAAAATGATTCTATGGGAGATTAGAATAAGATTAAAGATTGAATAAACATGGCTAAACAGTTAAGTTTTTCTAATGAATCAAGAGAAGCGCTTGAAAAAGGTGTAAATTTTGTAGCTGATGCAGTAAAGGTTACCCTTGGACCAAAAGCAAAAAACGTTGTAATAGAAAAGAAATTTGGTTCCCCAGATATAGTAAGAGATGGATCTACAGTCGCTAAAGAGATCGAGATTGAAAACCCTATTTCTAATTTAGGTGCTAAATTAATAGAACAAGTTGCATCCAAGACAAAAGAGAGTGCTGGTGATGGGACAACAACAGCAACCATCTTGACTCAGAAGATGGTTCAGGAGGGATTAAAAAATATTGCATCTGGTGCCAATCCTATGGAGTTAAAAAAAGGTTTGGAGGCAGGCCTAGCTTTGGTCTTAGAAAAATTAAATTCTAAAAGTATTTCATTAAGTGGTTCTGATATCCAAAAAGTTGCAACAGTTAGTGCTGGAGGTGATGAAGAAATTGGATCTATAATTACGAAAGCGATGGATATTGTTACTTCTGATGGTGTAATAACTGTTGAAGAATCACAATCATTAGAAACAGAATTAGATATAACTGAAGGAATGTCTTTTGATAGAGGGTATAGTTCTCCATATTTCGTAACAGACCAAGAAAGACAAGTTTGTGAACTTGTAAACCCTAAAATATTAATAACTGATCAAAAAATCTCAACTTTAGTTGATCTAGTTCCAATACTCGAAGAAATTCAGAAGTCAGGTTCACCTTTTCTAATTCTTGCTGAAGATATTGAAGGAGAGGCCTTAACCACTCTGGTTTTGAATAAGAATAGTGGGGTTTTAAATGTAGCTTCCGTAAGAGCTCCGTTGTTTGGTGAGAGAAGAAAAGCTGCCCTTGAAGATATTGCAATTCTTACAGGGGCTAAGTTAATTAGCGAAGATAAATCGATGACACTTGATAAAGTATCGATTAATGATTTAGGCAAAGCAAAAAAAATAACTATCACAAAGGATAAAACAACTATTGTTGCCTTCGAAGACACCAAAGATTTAGTCAAGGCGCGAGTAGAGAAATTAAAGAGAGAAGTTAATATAACTGAATCAGAGTATGATCAGGATAAAATCAATGAAAGGATAGCCAAACTAGCCGGAGGAGTGGCTTTAATCAAAGTAGGAGCTGCTACAGAAACAGAGATGAAGTATAAAAAGTTGAGAATCGAAGATTCACTTAATGCTACAAAAGCTGCTATCGAAGAGGGTGTTGTTTCTGGAGGAGGACAAACTTTAATTGAAATATCAGATGACCTTTTAAATTTAAGTCAAACATCTTCAGATGATTTAAAAACAGGTATAAATATATTAAAACAAGCCCTTTTGGAACCTACCAAACAAATAGCAAAGAATGGTGGGTTTAATGGTGATGTAGTTGTTGCTGAGATTAGAAGAATTAACAAAGGCTTTAATGTTAATTCAGGAAAATATGAGGATTTAAAAAATTCAGGAATATTAGATCCAACCAAAGTAATAAGATTAGCTCTTCAAGATTCAGTATCTATTGCAGCTATGCTCCTCACAACAGAAGTTGCTATGGCCGACATTCCAGAGCCTGAAGCCGCAGCTCCTGGAGGGCCAGGTGGGGATCCAATGGGAGGAATGGGAGGAATGGGTGGCATGGGTATGCCAGG
>CACNAI010000028.1 GCA_902618335.1 uncultured Prochlorococcus sp.
CTAGAAGGCTGGATAATGATGGATTTGATAGGGCAACCCATCTCCTTGGAGTAACGCCATTGGTAACATTTGCAAATTTTTCAGGCCATAGTTCTGCAAATTCAGGAAGAAGTTGTCTTTTTATAAGATCTGAATGAAGAGCTGCGACACCGTTTATGTGATGCGCTCCAATTGTGGCCAAATGAGCCATTCTTACTGATTTGGATCCTTCTTCATCAATTATTGATAGCTTTCGAAGGATTTTGTCATCACCAGGATAACGTAATCTTAATTGTTGTAGAAATCTCCAATTTATTTCATAAATAATTTCTAGATGGCGGGGTAGGAGATCATTAAATAAACCTAAATCCCACTTCTCTAAAGCTTCTGGAAGTAAAGTATGGTTAGTATAAGCAACTGAAGAGGTTGTTATGTTCCAAGCTTTATCCCAACCTATTTGATATTGGTCAATAAGCAGTCTCATTAATTCAGCAACTGCAATGGCAGGATGAGTATCGTTAAGTTGTACAGTCCAATGTTTAGAAAATTCAGTTATGGGTATTGATCTTTTTTCAAGGCTTCTCAACATATCCTGAAGTGAACAACTTACAAAAAAATGTTGTTGTTTGAGTCTTAATCTTCTGCCTTCATCAGTTCCATCATTAGGATATAGAACTTTTGAAAGAGTTTCAGATGCAACTTTTTCTTCTACTGCACCATAATAATCACCGATATTGAATGCATAGAAGTCAAAACTTTCTGTTGCATCAGCTCTCCATAATCTTAATCTGTCACATGTATTTACTCGGTATCCTAAAACAGGAACATCATGAGGTACTCCAATAGCATGTTCTGAAGGTATCCATCTTGATTTGTAGTTCCCTTTATCATCTCTGTAACTTTCAGTTCTACCTCCAAAGCCAACGAAACATGATTCATCTGGTTGCGGAAGTTCCCATGGCCATCCACCTTTTAACCATTTGTCTGTTACTTCAACTTGCCAACCATCCCTAATTAACTGATTGAATATGCCAAATTCATATCGAATACCATAACCAACTGCTGGAACTTGTAAAGACGCTAATGATTCCATATAACATGCTGCAAGTCTGCCAAGTCCACCATTACCTAATCCAGGCTCTTCTTCAACTTCAAGAATTGTTGACAATGAATCAATTCCAAATCTCTTCAAAGCATCTTCTGCCTCTTGAGTTATTCCAAGATTAAGAAGATTGTTACTTAATTGAGGGCCTATTAAAAATTCTGCTGATAAATAGGCTACTGTTTTTTGTGGTTTTTTTCTTATAACTTCCTGACTGGCTAAATATCTTGTCATTAGCCTATCTTTGACAGCGTAACTTAAAGCCATGTACAAGTCGTGAGGACTTGCAGAAGTAGCTAACTTTCCAAGAGTATAGAAAAGATGAGCTGTCATTCCTTGGAAAACAGCATCAGAATCCATGCCAGCTTTCTCAGGATCTAAGTAGCAGCCTGGTGTAGGCAAACGTAGATCAAAGGGTTTGTTGGAATTCATTGGATTAGCCATATAACAGACAATAGCCATTTTTAAGAAAATTTCTTTGTTGTAACTTCAGATCCACACTTGTTGAGTATTTTTGCTTTTTTCTTACATATTTCTTAAAGTGGGCCCTCAATAAACTATCTTCCAATTAGATAGTTTATTTTTTACACTTAAATGTACTCTTTACTTGCTGAATTAAGTGCACATGATTTAGAAGTTGCTGAAACGTTGATAGGAGTAATTAGGTTTTTATTGATCTTTTTAGCAGCAAGAGCATTAGCAGAAGTATTAGTAAGATTAAGTTTGCCAACGATTGTAGGTGAGCTTCTCGCAGGGGTCGTAATTGGAGCATCAGGATTCCACTTATTGATACCGCCCTCAGCTGGAACTGAACTAAATGAGGGACTTGTAAATGTTATTAGTTCATTAGCTTCAATTCCGCCGGAATCAGTATCTGAGGTTTATTTCGAAAGTTTCCCATCACTCCAAGCAGTAGCAACACTTGGGTTATATGCACTTTTATTTTTAACAGGATTAGAAAGTGAGTTAGAGGAATTGGTAGCTGTTGGTGCACAGGCTTTTACTGTTGCTATGGCTGGGGTAATTTTACCGTTTGCCTTTGGAACTCTCGGATTAATGTTTATTTTCCAGGTAGATCTAATTCCAGCAGTTTTTGCTGGAGCATCAATGACAGCCACAAGTATAGGAATTACTGCAAGTGTTTTCGGTGAATTAGGATATTTGAAAACTAGAGAAGGACAGATTGTTATTGGCGCAGCAGTGCTAGATGATATTTTGGGAATTGTTATTCTGGCGGTTGTTGTAG
This sequence comes from uncultured Prochlorococcus sp., assembly GCA_902618335.1. GTDB lineage: Bacteria > Cyanobacteriota > Cyanobacteriia > PCC-6307 > Cyanobiaceae > Prochlorococcus_A. Next base: position 2,328 of record CACNAI010000028.1, read on the forward strand.
CTCTTGCTGCAGGAGGTTCTTTAGAAATTGCTCCTATTATTAAATTAGTTGCGGCAGCAGTAGTATTTGTCATTGCTGCTATCGCATTAAGTCGAACAGCAGCACCAGGATTTGATTGGTTATTAGATAGATTGAAAGCACCTGGAGCAGTAGTCGTGGCATCTTTTGTCATACTTGTATTATGTTGTTTCGTCGCAACAGCTATCGGATTAGAAGCAGCCTTAGGTGCTTTTGCAGCTGGACTCATACTTAGTAGTTCGAAAAATAATCATGCAATACAACAATCGGTTTTACCTTTAGTTTCCTTATTCGCAACTATTTTCTTTGTATTGGTTGGAGCTGGAATGGATTTATCAGTTATCAATCCACTTGATCCAACAAGTAGATCAGCTCTTGTAGTTGCAGGATTTTTATTAGTTGTTGCAATTATTGGAAAAATTGCAGCCGGATGGGTATTTTCAAGTGATAAACCCACAAATAGATTAGTTGTAGGTCTGGGTATGATGCCTAGAGGAGAGGTTGGTTTAATTTTCCTTGGGCTAGGAACAAGCGCTAAGTTGTTAACTCCTTCTCTAGAAGCAGCCATTTTATTAATGGTTATTGGAACTACATTTCTTGCACCTGTTCTCTTGAGAATTGTTCTAAAAGATAAGCCCCCAAATGATGGCAATAAAATTTCAGATGATGTTGCCGCTGATCCTGTAGGTCTTCTTTAGTAAATAAGTTTATTAGAATCCATTTAATTAGATTTTCAATAAATGGAAAAATCAGCTCTGATAGATAGTGATGTAAATTATGACTGGAATTTTTTAAATTACCCAATACATACTGTTTCTGCTAAGCCTGAGCAAACATCAAAAGAATGTGCAATTTTATTAATTCATGGTTTCGGAGCTTCTACTGATCATTGGAGATTCAATATCCCTATTTTAAGTATCAAATACGAAGTTCATGCTATGGATCTACTAGGTTTTGGAAAAAGTCCTAAGCCTCAAGATGTTGAATATTCAGGATCTTTATGGAAAGATCAAGTTGTAGCTTATGTAAAAGAAGTAATAAAAAAACCTACAATTGTTGTTGGAAATTCATTGGGTGGTTATGCAGCATTAGCAGCTGGTTCAGAATTAAATGAGTTAAACGCAGGAGTGATCTTACTTAATGCTGCAGGATATTTTAGTGAAGAAAAAACTATCAAAAAGAATATGTTGCAAACCTCAATTGAGACAGTTGCCGGCATATTTTTGAAAAATATCTTACTTCAACGTTTGATTTTTGAGAATATGAGAAATCCAAAAAATATTAAAAAAACTTTGAATCAAGTTTATGTTGATAAAAAAAATGTTGATGATTTTTTAGTTGAGTCAATAAGAAAGCCTTCACTAGATTACGGAGCTTTTAATGTTTTTAGAAGTGTATTCAACCCATCAGGTCCTCAGGGATTACCCTTGGATAAGTTATTCGCAAAACTCGATTCACCATTGTTACTGCTCTGGGGAGGAAAAGATCCTTGGATGAATACTCCAAAAAAAAGAAATCTATATAAAAAATTTATACCAAAGAATACAAAAGAAATCATTCTTGATGCTGGTCATTGCCCTCATGATGAAATACCTGAATTAGTTAATCAGCATATTTTGGATTGGGTTGATTCTCTTTAAGTAACAATTGTGCAAATTAAATTATCTAATAAAGACCTAGGAATTTATGTCTTTCAATTAGATCAAAATAACTATATTAAATTTTGTCCTAAGAGAGGAGGTGTTATTACAAATTGGATTTCCGATGGTAAAGAGATACTTTATTTCGATGAAAAAAGATTTATGGATAAGACAAAAAGTATTAGAGGAGGAATTCCAATCTTGTTCCCAATTTGTGGAAATCTCAATACCTCTAGTTCATTATTTGGAAAAGATTATTTACAATTAACGCAACATGGTTTTGCGAGGGATTTGCAATGGCAATACTCCTTTAAAGAAAATCAAAAATCTTTATGCTTATTTTTAAATGAATCTACAAAAACTAAAAAATATTATCCTTTTGATTTCGAATTAAGAATAGAAATTACCCTAAAAATTAACTGTTTAGAATTTGAAATTAAGATTCATAACAAAACAGACATTGTTATGCCTGTAAATTTTGGATTGCATCCTTATTTTAATGTTTCAGATTTCAAGAATTTAGAGTTTATTGATAATCCACTTAATTGTCAGAATCAAGAAAAAAATATTATCAGTAATACTTTGGATGAGTTAAATAATATTAATTTAGGAGTTGATCTACTTATGTATACTTCTGGTAGGAGCGCTTTTCGGGATAATTTTTTTAAAAGGCAGGTAACTTTAAATCATCCATATCCTTTTGATCTAAGAGTAATTTGGAGTGATCCTCCACGAAGAATGATATGTCTTGAACCTTGGACTAGTCCCCGAAATTCTTTTGTTGATGGATTCAGAAACATTATGGTTCTTCCAAATGGAAGTCAAAAGTTTGATGCTTCAATACAAATAAAATCCCTTAAGTAATTATGAAATACTCATGAAATTTGTCGTTATTGATGATGATCCAACAGGCTCTCAGACTGTGCATGATTGCTTATTACTTCTTAAGTGGGACTGCTCAACTTTAGCCAAAGGTTTTGAATCTAAATCTAATTTATTTTTTATTTTAGCTAACACAAGGTCTCTATCTGAAAATGATGCGAAATTAACGATAGAGGAAATTTGCAAAAATCTTAAGACAGTTATAGCTTCTCAAACTTATGAAGAGGAAATTATTTTTATAAGTAGAGGAGACTCTACTCTTAGAGGACATAACTTTTTAGAGCCAAGTGCCCTAAATAGTTGCTTAGGTCCTTTTGATGCTACTTTTCATATTCCAGCTTTTATAGAGGGTAAAAGATTAACAATTAATGGATCACACTTTGTTGATAAAACCCCTATTAATCAAACAATTTATGCGAAAGATAAAATATTTGGATATGAGACAAGTGATATCAAGAATCTTTTATTTCAGAAGAGTAAATCGCAAATAAGTTTTGAAGACATTCAAAATCTTTTATTGTCAGATATTGAAATTCTAAACCATGAAGAAAATAACATTGTTTTAAAAAAACTAAAGAACTTGAAGAATAATAAACATGTAATTGTAGATGTAGAAAATTATTCTCAACTAAAAAAATTTTCCTTAGTAATTAAAAAATTAACTAAACAAAAAAGATTCCTTTTTCGAACTGCAGCAAGTTTTATAAGTTCAATTTCTGAGAAAAAAAGCGTCTCACAGGATAAGATATTTTTCTCAAATTTACGTATAAGAAATAAAGAAAGGATTTTTCTTCCTGGTCTGATAATTGTTGGATCCTATGTCGAGCTTTCAACAATACAATTGAATAATTTATTAGAGACTAGTAATTGTAATCCAATTGAATTAGATGTTTTTGAATTTTTTAAAATTAATTCATTAGAGAATAATCAGAAGTCAAGGAATGAGTTTAAAAATAAATTTTTGAAAGAAATTAGATTTTCTTTTGAGAAAGGAATAACTCCTGTATTGTTTACCTCAAGAAAATTTATGTCCCTAGATTATTCTGAACAATTTAATTTTTATAATTCAATTGGTTGTTTTATTGCTGAATTAGTCGCAGATTTGAAGTATGAAATAGGATATTTGATTTCAAAAGGTGGAATAACAACAAATTTGATTCTTAGTAATGGACTTAGTGCAGATTATGTTTATCTTAAGGGACAGATTTTAACAGGCATTTCAGTGGTAACTTGTAACCTAAAAAATGACGAAAAACTTCCTATTGTTACTCATCCTGGAAACATTGGCACTAAAGATTCACTGGTTAATATTTGGAAAGTTTTTGAAAATAAAAATAATTTTTCAAATTAGAAATTTGATATAATTTCTTCAGCAAAACTGCTGCAGGATAAGGGTTCTACTTTTGGTTCCATTAAGCGTGCTAGATCATAGGTGACTTTTTTTTGCTCTATTGCCTTACTTAAACCATTAGTAATTAAGTTAGCTGCTTCATCCCAACCAAAATATTCAAGCATCATTACACCACTAAGAATAACTGAGCCTGGATTAATCTTGTTTAAGCCTGCATGTTTTGGAGCGGTACCGTGAGTAGCTTCGAAAATTGCTGCATTATCTCCAATATTTGCACCTGGAGCCATACCTAGGCCTCCAACAATTGCTGCAGCTGCATCAGAAACATAGTCTCCATTAAGGTTTAATGTTGCAAGAATTGAATATTCTTGAGGTCTAGTTTGAATTTGTTGAAATATACTATCAGCTATCCGATCATCAACAAGAATAAGTTCTCTCCATTTTCCATCTCCATGAGAATTTGATATTGATGCAATAACTTCTTTAATTTCTTCGCAAATAAATGCTTTTTTGTTATTTGTAAGTTTGTCAAAACCTGGTTCAATTTTTCGAGCATTATTTTCAATTGTAATTTCAGGATTTTTCTGAATATTATCTAGAATCCAGCTTTCTCTTTCCGTAATGCAATCTTCTCTAAATTCATTTACTGCCAATTCATATCCCCAATCTCTAAATGCACCTTCTGTATATTTCATAATATTCCCTTTATGTACAAGGGTCACATGCCTTTTATCTCCTAATAATCTTTTAGCATGTTCAATCGCTTTTCTTATATGCCTTTGGCTACCAGATTTACTCACCGGTTTTATTCCAATACCTGATCCGTTTGGTATGGATCTATTTTTTAAATTTTTACTTTTTGGTATGACAACGTTATTTAAGTGATTAATTAATTGAAGACAATTATTATCCTCCGCTTCCCATTCAATTCCCATGTAGATATCTTCAGTATTTTCTCTGTAAACAATAACGTCTAAATTTTGGGGATTTTTGTGAGGGCTTGGAGTTCCTGAATAATATTTGCATGGTCTGACACAGCTATATAAATCAAAGATTTGCCTTAATGCAACATTAAGAGATCTAATACCTCCACCGATGGGAGTCGTTAAAGGACCTTTGATGGCTACACCAAAGTGTCTGATTGCTTCAATAGTATCTTGAGGGAGATAGTTATATGTTCCATAAAGTTCACAAGCTTCATCGCCTGCATAGACTTTAAACCAATTAATTTTTCTTTCATCTCCATAGCTTTTTTTTATCGCTGAATCAAGAACGATTTGAGTAGCAGGCCAAATATCAACTCCAGTACCATCACCCCTAATAAATGGGACAATTGGATTATTAGGAACATTAGGTTTGCCTTGATTAAAAGTTATTATCTCGCCTTCATTAGGTAAAGTTAATTTTTCAAATTTTGGCATAGCATTGAATTAATAAAAGATAACTCATTGAAGTTCCTCGTATTGTAATTTGCGATGAGTTATTTTCTTTAAAACCTAGAAATTTATTATTCAAATGTGAACAGAGAATACTTTATTGATCAGCATTTCAACATCTTTATTAAAAGAAAAAGTAGTTAATAAGCAAGTTAAAGCAAATTATGTCATTTTCAAAAAAAATAATCAGCTACTTATGAATGCGAGTTCAAATGTAAGTAATGTTGAAACAGCTAATAAAATTGCTTCTACTGCAGTGTTGTTTCGTAAATATTTTCCAGATGCAAGCGTAAACTTTAGTCCCTGGGGCAATTCAAATAATGAATCCATGCAAGATACTATTGATTTTGCGTTTCATTTCCCTGGTTGGAGTCCTCTTATTGAATGTAGAGCAATACTCTTACAATTAAGAATTGAAAATGATAATAATGACAGAGTTCCGAAATTGTTAGGAATAATAATGCGAGGTATGATTGTTCCCTCTGAGAGATGGAGAGTGGCTACTATCGGTGATTGGGAAATGACTGGTACTCATTTACCGCAAAAGGAACAAAAAGATAACCTTTTTTTGGTTTGTAAAGAACTTTATAAGCTATTCTCCAGAACATCCGCTGGTAACAAAAACTAGCTGTTTTATGTATTTTCCTTGTAGATTAAATACACTTACAAAAATAATTCAAAATATATGGCAGTCGCTCTTGCAGGACAATTGAGAGAGGGGACAAAAAAATCCCACACTATGGCAGAAAATACTGGCTTTGTAGCTTGTTTTCTAAAAGGTGTTGTTGAAAAAAAATCCTATAGAAAATTAATTAGTGATTTATATTTTGTTTATGAAGCTATGGAAGAAGAAATTGAAAGACTGGTCAATGAGGAACATCCGGTAATAAAACCTATAGGCTTTAAATCATTATTCAGGAAAGAAACTCTTATAAATGATCTTAAATTTTATTTTGGTGATAACTGGAAGAATGAAATTAATATTTCTCACTCAGCAAAAGAATACGTTGAAAGAATCCGAGAGGTCGCAAAAAATTCACCAGAGCTATTAGTTGGTCATCACTACACTCGCTATATAGGAGATTTATCTGGGGGGCAAATTTTGAAAAGGATCGCAAAAAAAGCATTAAATTTACAGGGAAATGATGGTTTAAATTTTTATGAGTTTGAATTAATTGCTGATGAAAAGAAATTTAAGGAAGAATATTCTCTTACTTTGAATCAACTCCCAATAAATCAAAAGACTGCTGATCAAATTATTGATGAAGCTAATCAAGCTTTTACTTACAATATGAAAATGTTTAAGGAGCTTGAAGGCAACTTGATTGCTGTTTTAGGCAAGATTGTATTTAATTACATTACAAAAAAAGTAAGGAAAGGAAGCACCGAGACCTAAATAATATTTATGTTTGATTCATTAGTTGATTTCCTTAAAACCAATATTGATGAATTAAAGGGTCATGAAGTACAAATATCTAGCGAATTCAAAGAACATCACAATAACGACTCAAAATATATAATTAAAAATTGGCTTTTTTCATCCCCCGAATATAGAAAGTGGCGAATAACAAGATTAGATGGTGGCAAAAAACTGCAAGTTTTTAATACGGTTGCATATCCAAATTTTGATAGTGAAATGCCTATATTAGGAGCTGATATTTTATGGTTTGGAACTTCTCAAAAGTTATTAGCAATACTTGATTATCAACCTTTAATTCAAGAAAACAAGTATCTTGAAAAATATTGTTCAAGTTTAGGTA
>CACNAI010000029.1 GCA_902618335.1 uncultured Prochlorococcus sp.
GATTTTCGAGTGGCGAGAGATTTTCTCCTCTTGATAGGGCAATTCCTAAATCAAATCTAAAACCATCTACTCCAAATTCACTCGACCAACATTTTAATGATTCAATTATTAATTTTCTCACTAATCCTCTATTTGCTGCAATAGTATTACCGCACCCAGAGACGTCCTGATAATTTTTATCTTCTCCAATAAAGTAATAAAGATTTTCATCTATACCTTTCCAAGATATTGCAGGTCCTTGAGAATCTCCCTCAGACGTGTGATTGTATACAACATCTAATATCACTTCAATATTTGCTTTATGACATTCCTCTACTAATCTTCTAAATTCTTCTCTATTCTTTTCGGTGGATTCATTCGAAAGATATTCAAAATGAGGGGTAAACCAATTTATTGGACTATAACCCCAAAAATTCTCTAAACCATTTGGTGCATCAGTAGGATCAAAACAAAAAATTGGAAGTAATTCAATTGTTGTAATACCTAGTTCTTTGAGATAGGGAATTTTTTTTAAAAATTTCTTGAAACAACTTTCATTTTTATGAATTGATTCAGTAAAAGATTTGATATGGAGTTCATAAATAATTGTTTCTTCCCAAGAATGTTTCGGTCTTGGATAATCCTTAAAATTAAATAATTTTCTATCGCAAACAACGCTTTTAAGACAAGAATGAGTATTTTCTTGAGTTTTTAATGCATTTTCTCTTTTATAACTCCCCCATCCAGTAATACCCCTTGAACATGGATCAAGTAATACTTTTTTTTCATAGTTATTATTGATTTCATTATTTTTTTGTTTTATTCTAAAAGCATAAATACAACCTTCATTTAGATTTTTTATTTCCACATGCCAATAGGGACCAGTATTATGGTTCTTATCTAATTTCAATGTAGTTTTGGGGGAAATTGAGTCTTCTTTCTCAAACAATAAGATTTCTACATATTCTGCATTTGTGGCTATTAAGGAAAAATTAACTCCTTGTGAAGTTAGAGAACTTCCTAAAGGAAATGGTTTACCTTTATTGAGATGAGTCACTTTCTCTTTATCATTGATTAGTTAAATATTGGGATAATTTATTCAAATTACTGATATTTGAATAATAGATCCAAAATTAAAAAAAAAACTCAAATTTAAGGTTTCACTAATCAACTTTATTAGATCTTGGAGAGTATATATTTTCAAATTAATTGAAATTTATTCACCCAATTGCTCAGTGCATAGAACGATTTAGAGAGAAAGTTTAATAATGAGAAAACTAAATTTTCTTGATTTCAAAATACAAATCATGCTTTTTCATGTGATGAGAAGGAAATATATCTGAAAATTAATAAAACATAATAAATACTTTAAATTCTTAACTTTATGACCCTTTGACATTCCTCTATTTGAAAAATAAAGATAGATTTTTTTATGTCAAACCTAGTGTTGCCAATGGATTTAGCTGTTTTCTAATTAAAGAGGCTATTTTTTAAATAAGAAAAATTTGCCGCTATAAAAATATCTTTTTTAGCTAAAAATGTCCCTAAGATTTGTATAAAGCTTTGCGCCGCCGGCATTTTCGGTTGCCGTATTTGTATTTGCTCCATATGATATGCAAGTTCGAGGTTTTTAGGCTTGATTAAAACTCTTGTCTCTAAATCTCTGCTTTACAAACAATTCAATGAACAAAGCTGATTTAGTAAATCTTGTTGCTGCTCGTACAGAGCTAACAAAAACGGATGTTTCTTTAGTTGTTGATGCAGCTATTGAAACTATTGTTGATTCAGTAGTGGAAGGCAAAAAAGTCTCCATACTAGGATTTGGTTCTTTCGAACCAAGAGATCGTTCTGCAAGACAGGGACTAAACCCTAAGACAGGCGAAAAAATAGCAATACCTGCTAAAAGAGTTCCAACATTCTCAGCAGGTAAACTTTTTAAGGATAGAGTTCAAGGGTAAATTTTTTAACCTATTTCTTTCTTTAATACCAAGGTGCTCTTCTAGAGCATCTTTTTTTTTGAATTTCAATAAAATGCTATTAGCTCAATAACCAAAACTCTTAACTAGTTATCTCAAATGTTGAAGTCTTAAGAAGTAATGAAAAGTTTAACTTTTTTATTCCTAAAATTTTTATTTGTATCTAATTTTGTTATTGCAGAAACAATACCAACAAAATCAAAGATTTTAAAAGAATTTAGTGATTGTATTACAGATTCTCAAACCCAAGTTTGTAAAGAGTTAGTTTCTGAAATAGAAAAACTTCAGTTTGTTGTATTTGACCAAAATAGATTTAAATGTCAATCAAGTTTATTGGGGATGCAGTCGGCAATCATTGAAGCTCATTTTTTAAGAAATTTCTCAAATGATAGAATTTCATTTATGATTCCATATGTGATTAAATATTGTTAAACATAGAAAAATTTTATTTTTTTGGAATATTATGAATTTGGATTTTAAGTTTTCATGGTGAAAGGTTTCTCTAATAATGAAGTTAAAAATGATACTGAAATAAAAGAATCAAACAAAGAAAAAAAAGGCTTAGCAGCTTTTCTTAAAGGCAAGAAATTTACTTACACTTTGCCAGGCAAAAAACAAATAAATATTTTTGGATCAATAGTATTGGGCTTAAATATGATTTTAATATTGCTAGTCATCCTTTATTTAAAGAATCAAGAATTCCATGACTTTGTTTTTAACGTTGGTCGTTAAATATTTTTAGATCGAAAAAAATTTTTAAATGATATATTTAAATTTTAGGGATCCTTATGAAGGTAGTAAACTTAGTTTTTCAAGTATTTTTTTTGTTAGTAACCCTTCTTTCTTTGATATATTTCCTAACAGGTTATGACTCTGCTTTTGAGGCAGACCAGAATTGTCATTCGAATCTTTCAAATTACGATATCCTGTCTGGAAATTATGGTTGTGATCATGATACTGAGACACATCAGTGGATACTTTACGAGTCAAATGACAAAAAAGAACCAGCTAAAATTATTAAGAAATTTAGGTACAAATTTTTATAAATCAAATTTTTTATAAAAAAACTTTGCACTTATTATTGATATTATTGCTGTGATTGTGAAAGTAAGATACTGATATAAGCTTCCTTCTAAGTAAATTTTATTTTTATAAAGAGGATAATCTATTAAAGAACCAAATGTTCCCCAAATTATTACCCATACAGATATGTATAGGATTACTTTTATTGAATTAGATTTTTTTTCTTCCATTTTTAATTGATACCAAAAATTGAGGAAGTCACCGGTCTGCCGCTAAAAACCAACTCGGTTAATATGAGCATTAAGAATCCGATCATAGCTGCTCTACCATTCACAAGCTCAGCGCTGCTATTAAATCCAAAAACATTCTTTACTTCATCCCCCTGATTGTCTACCCATTTTGAGTATTCATTATCAGTTGATAATTTATTAGTAAAGTCATCATTTTGATTTTCCATTGGAGAGTCTTTTTCTTGCATAGAGTCTTTTTTGTTTATATTAATAATTTTTAAACTAATTTATCATTAAATTAAACTCGAGATAATAAAAAAATTAAGACAAAAAAAATAATTATCCATAAAAATTGTAATCTCAAAATTAATTGACAAATTAATTTAATTTTCTCTCCAGTGCAACTAGCTCCATTAGCATTGATTATTGGCTTTTCAATAATTTCTTTTTTGTATTTACTTTTTCCTCCTAATTTAACGCCTGAAATATAAGCAAATATAGCTTCTGAAATCCCAGCATTTGGTGAATCATATTTTTTACCATCTAGATAACTTTTTTTTAGAATTGATATATATTGATTGACTTTGGTACTAACTAAAGGCAATGTGATTAAAACTAATCTTGAAGGAATAAACGTAAAAATATCTTCGATTTTTGCACTGAAAAAACCTAAATATTTAAAGTAATCATATTTGTAACCTATCATTGAATCTAAAGTACTTATTGCTTTATAAGAAAAACCAAGTGACAAAGGCCCCGGTAGAAAAATTGAAAATTTCATAAAAACGATTCCAATAAAAATCCAAAATAATGGCCCAAATATTCCATCAACAGAATTTTCGGTAAGACTCTCAGTACTTGATCTCAAAAGATGTTCCATAGAAGATGACCTTACATCTCTACTTACTATTCTTTGAACCTTCTCTTTGATTATTTTTTTATTTTGATCATTTATTTCCTTGCGATTTATAAGCTCTGCAATGTCTTTTACACTTGAAATAAGTCCTCTAGTCGCAATACAACTTGAAAGTCCCAAAAAAATTAGCAAACCACAAAAAAAATTATTTCTTAACTGCACATAACTTAGTTCTATCAATTTCCCTAAACTAAAACTAAGTCCAATAGTGGATATAGCAACTATTAAACCGCCCCAAAATAATATCTTTTTATTTTCTCCAAAATTATTTATGAGATAATCAGATATTTTTTTTATGTAAAATCCAATTATTTGAACAGGGTGGATTAAAAAACTTGGATCCCCGATCAACAAATCAAAACCAATCGATCCAAGAAATATTAAGAATAAATTTACTTCAGCCAACTGAACATCGAGCGCAGACCTTTACCTACTTTCTCAATTTCATGTTTTGAGTTCTCTTCTCTTAACTTTGTCATTAAGGGTTTATTTTTATCGCATTCTTCTACAAAATTCTTTGCGAAAGTCCCATCTTGAATATCTTTTAGAATTTTCTGCATTTCTTTCTTTGTATCACTATTGATAAGTCTTTTTCCACTTACATAATCTCCATATTCTGCAGTATTGGAAATGGAATCTCTCATTTGAGATAAGCCACCCTTTACCATTAAATCAACAATTAGTTTAACTTCATGTAAACATTCGAAATATGCAAGTTCTGGTTGATATCCTGCCTCCACAAGTGTTTCGAAGCCTGATTTGACTAGTTCTGATAAGCCTCCGCATAAAACAGCTTGTTCGCCAAATAAATCAGTTTCTGTTTCTTCTTTGAAATTTGTTTCAAGTATCCCAGCTCGTGTTCCTCCAATCCCTTTAGCGTAAGCCATCGCTAATGATCTGGCACTTCCAGAAGAATCTTGCTCAACTGCGAACAGTGCAGGAACACCTTGACCATTCTGATATTCCCAACGAACAGTGTGTCCAGGACCTTTTGGGGCAATCATAACAACGTCCACAAAACTTGGAGGTTTGATAAGCCCAAATCTAATATTAAATCCATGAGCAAAACTTAATATCATTCCCTCCTTTAAATTTGGTTCTATTTCTTTAAGGTAAACATCTTTCTGAAACTCATCTGGTAAGAGAATCATAATCCAGTCTGCTTTTTCGCAAGCATCAGAAACACTAAAAACTTGTAGCCCATCGCTAATAGCTTTGCTTTCAGACTTACTTCCTTTGTATAGTCCTACGATTACATCCATGCCACTATCTTTAAGGTTTAGTGCATGTGCATGACCTTGTGAACCATATCCAATAATCGCTATTGTTTTATTATTTAAAAGACTTAGATCTGCATCCGTGTCGTAAAAGAGTTGGGTCATTAGTTGTAGCTACTTTGCATTTGATAATTAATATTTTAGACATTAAAGGTGTAAATAAACCAAAAAAATACTAATTTAAAAATGAAAATTAAAATATTTGTTTAGAAAATTCAAGACTGATTTGCCTCACTTGGATGAGTTATTACTCTATCAATTAAGCCATAATTTTTTGCCTCTTCCGCACTTAAAAAATAATCTCTGTCAGTATCCTTTTCAATTTTCTCGAATGATTGGCCTGTCATATCTGCCATAGACATATTTAACATATCTTTAATCCTTAAAATTTCCTTAGCTTCTATTTCAATATCACTTGCTTGGCGCTGAGATGTTCCTCCAAGAGGTTGATGAATCATAATTCTGCTGTGGGGCAAAGCAACTCTTTTGCCTTTTGTCCCAGCTGCCAATAGGAACGCCCCCATGGAGGCTGCTAGGCCTACGCATATGGTGACTACATCGCTTTTTACGTATTTGATAGTATCGTATATAGCCAAGCCAGCAGTCACTGATCCTCCTGGGCTATTTATATATAGGTAGATAGGTTTAGAATTGTCATCAGAATCAAGATAAAGCATTTGTGCAACAAGACTATTAGCAATGCCATCATTAACTTCTTGTCCAAGAAAAAGAATTCTTTCAACGCCTAATCTTGTATATATATCAACCCATCTTTCATATTGACTTCCGGGAAGTCTGTAGGGCACGCTTGGAGTTCCTATTGGCATGATTTTAAATTAGTTGGTTGTGAGGGTTAAATTTTATTTGGTAAATCTTTTTGACTTGTGAGTATTCTATCGATAACTCCATAATCTAGTGCTTCCTGAGGGTTTAAATAACTCATCCTGTCAGAGTCTTTAGAGAGTTCCTCTATGGTCTTCCCAGTATTTCGAGAGAGGATCTCCAGCATTGATTTTTTGTTTTTCAAAACTTCCTCAGCTCTTATTTGGATATCGGTTGCTTGACCTCTTGCTCCGCTTATAGGTTGATGTAAAACGATAGATGCGTGCGGAAGAGCTGCTCTTTGCCCTTTTGTTCCAGAAGAAAGTATAACTGCAGCAGTCCCCATCGCTTGTCCGATACATATTGTATGAACTGGTGGCTTAATGTAGCTTATGGTATCGCAGATAGCAAAAGCTTCTGTTTCGAAACCAACTGCATCTCCTGTGTACCAACTTGTCCCTGTGGAATTTATATAAAAATAAATAGGTTTTTCTGGATCCTCAAATTCAAGATAAAGAAGTTGAGCAATAATTAGCTCAGTGACATCCATACCTAGTTGTCTTTTTGCATCATCATCTGAAAATAATGGTAAACCAAGATAGACAATTCTCTCTTTTAACAAAAGGGAGGGAAGATCAGGTGGTGGGGTCCTCATAACGGTGTTTTCGCCGTAATAAGGAGCAGATACAGTCATTTGTATCACAAAAAAATAAGATTGTTTTGATTCTAGCTAGATTTAGCCCTGTGTCGCTGGTGATTTAAAAGATTTGTTTGACTCAGGATTATTTATCAGTTTTCCAAAGACCATTCTTCCAGTGGGAGTTTGTAGTGCTCCTGTTATAACAATATCCAGTCTACTTCCTACAAAATTCTTTGCTTCATCAATAACAACCATTGTTCCATCATCTAAATATCCAATACCTTGCATTTTTTCTTTACCCTCTCTTACGATTTTTATGTTAAGAGATTCTCCTGGCTGTACTTCTGGTCTTAAAGCAATAACTAGATCACTCAAATTCATAACTTTTAATTCTTTAACTTCTGCAATTTGAGAAAGATTATAATCAGCAGTAATTAAGGTCCCTGTCATATCTTCAGTAATTTTCAAGAGTTTTTCATCTACCCCACTACCTTCATACTTTGTTGGATTGATTACAAGTCTTCTTCCATATAAGTCTCTTAATTCTTTTAATAATTTGAGACCTCTCCTGCCCTTGGACCTTTTTTCATTACTGCTTGAGTCAGCTAAAGTTTGTAGTTCATCTATTACACTTTGAGCAACAATCAATTGTCCTTCCAGTAACCCGCAACTTAATAAACCATTTATTCTGCCATCAATAATTACACTAGTATCAAGAATTTTTGGACTTGCGGCAGGGAGTATTCCTTCATTTACGAGATATGCATCAGTATTATTAGGATTGAATAATCTCAATAATGTCCTGCCATGAGTATCCGCTAACTTATAACCAAGTGCTCCAAAGAAAATATTACTCAATATTGCTGCTAAGGGTTTTGCAAAAAATACTTCTCTTGGGAAGGGAATTAACAATATTGGAGCAAGAAGAAGATTCGCAACTAGTAATCCTAAAATTAAGCCTACTGATCTACTTATTAATAAATCCGTAGGCATCGTCCTTATTTGATCAAGGAATGTTTTTCTAAGTTGAAGGAAAACAAAGCCAGCTGCTAACCCTACAAAAAAACCTATTATTGCTAAAACAATTCTAAAACCTTCAACATTAGAAATCTGCTTGAGGATTTCTACTGGCAATAAATCAACCCCAAGCCATCCTGAAGCAGCTCCAGATAATACAAATAAAATTAATACTAAAATATCTGACATATCTATAATCTACTAGGATTTATTAATTGAGTAAATAAGGATTTTATTTTTTTCGATCCTTAACACTTTTTTGGAGCTTAAAAATGTATTTTGATTATGAATAAGTTTCCAAGAAGCGCCTATGTACACATACCTTTTTGCCATAGGAGGTGCTTTTATTGTGATTTTGCAGTAATTCCTTTAGGAAACAAAGTTGATACTTTACAAGGTTATGGAAGTAAAACTGTTAAAGAATATTTGCACTTTTTACATAAAGAAATATTGTCAATTAAGCATAAATCACCTCTTTCAACGATTTATGTGGGAGGTGGTACGCCATCAATTTTGGATCCTAGACAAATCAAAGAGTTAATTGATCTTTTTAAAGAAAATTATGGTATTGACTATGGTGCTGAAATAACTATGGAGGTTGATCCTGCTAGTTTTAATCAAGATGATCTTTATGGATTCATTAATGCTGGGATAAATAGATTTAGTTTAGGAGTACAAAGTTTTAATAATGAGATACTTCAAAAATCAGGAAGGCGTCATTTGAGAGAAGATGCTGAAAAATCTTGTTTATGGTTAAAGAAAGAGTATGATTCTGGTTTGATAAAAAGCTGGAGCCTAGATTTAATTCAAAACTTGCCACTAAGTGAATTTAAAGAATGGCAAGATGACTTAAACAAAACATTAACATTTTCACCACCACATATATCTATTTACGATCTAAATATTGAAAATGGTACTGTTTTTCAAAAATTAGTTAATTTAGGGAAATTAAAACTTCAAAGTGATGAGGAAGCTTTCAGGAATAGTGAAGCAACTCATTCAATTTTAAAAAACTCAGGATATTCAAGATATGAAATCTCAAACTATTGCTTGCCGAGGCATCAATCGAGACATAATAGAGTTTATTGGAATGGTCAAGGCTGGTGGAGTTTTGGGCAAGGCTCCACTAGTTCTCCTTGGGGGGAAAAGTTAACTAGACCGAGAGTTAGTAAAGAATATAAAAAATGGGTAACAAAACAACTCGAGAGTAATTTAGATTCATCTCTAATTAATAATTATTATGTCTATCAAGATCCAGATGAGAAAATAATGCTGGGATTAAGACGTAAAGAGGGTATAGATATCTATTCTTTGTTGAAAGAACAAAACTGGGAAAACAAAAAACTTGAATGCAACTTTAGGAAATTGCTTGAAGAATGGGAAAAGTTTTTTGAAAGTGGGTTATTGGTGAGAAGAGGGAATAGGTTCTTTTTTAGTGATCCAAAAGGAATGGAGCTAAGCAATCAAATTCTTATTTCTATGTTTAAATGGTGGGATGAAATTAACTGAGTCTTTCAGAAGCTACCCATTCTT
>CACNAI010000030.1 GCA_902618335.1 uncultured Prochlorococcus sp.
AAAACTTAAAAGATAGATTGTTATGATTTTAAATTAACTTTGTCCAACTCTGGCTATATCTAAAACATCTGCCATTGATTTAATTTGGTCAATTGTTTTGTGAAGTTGATTATAACTTTCCAGACCTACGCAGAGATTAATAATAGCTGGTTTGCCATAAGCAGTTTTAACATTGGCATCGCTAACATTTATACCTTTATCAGATAATCGCATAAGAATATCTTTGAGGACTCCAACTCTATCAATTACTTCTATTCGGAGCTGAATTGGGAACTTATTATCGCCATTTTTATGATCTTGATTCCAACCAACAGGTAATCTTCTCTCTATTGGAATTGGTATTACATTTTCACAATCTGCCTTATGTATGGTTATACCGTGGTTGCCGAGCGAGACAGTTCCGATAATTTCCTCCCCTGGAAGTGGGGTACAGCATTTACCTATTCTGTAATCAAGACCTTCTATCCCAGAAATTGGTGATTTAGTTGTTGTATAGGGTTTCTTGGTGGATAAATTACTATTATTTTTGAGAGATTTTGCTATTTCAGAATCAGAATCATTTTTAATATCCTCTGTCTGTAATTTTATTTCTTCTCTTAGTCTGTTTAATACTTGATGTAAAGTTAAACCACCAAAACCAAGTGATGCAAGAAGGTCTTCAGTATTTTTTAAATTGCATCGATGTGCAACTTTTTTCATAGCATCACTAGAAAGTAATGTTTCAAAACCATTTCGACCTACTTCTTTTTCGAGTAAATCTCTCCCTCTTTTAATCGTCTCATCCCTATGGCTTTTCTTATACCATTGGCGGATTCTATTTTTAGCAGTTGGCGTAACTACAAAGTTAAGCCAATCCAAGCTTGGAGTGGCATTATTATTTGTCAAAATTTCTATGAAGTCGCCATTTTGAAGTGCTGTAGATAGTGGAGAAAGCTTTTCATTAATTCTTATTCCATTACAGTGATTTCCAACTTCAGAATGAATTCTGTAGGCGAAATCTATTGCTGTAGATCCTTTTCTTAAACCAACAACGTCTCCTTTAGGAGTAATTACAAATACTTCTTCATCAAATAAATCTTCTTTAATAGAAGCTAAATAATCATTATGATCACCTTCATTACCTTCTTGTTGCCATTCAACTAGTTGTCTTAGCCAGTTAAATCTTTCAGCATTGCTTTTAGCAGGAGAACCACCTTCTTTATATTGCCAATGAGCAGCAATTCCATATTCTGCTATTTGATGCATAGAAGTTGTTCTAATTTGTACTTCAATGGGCCGATGTCTCCCAATAACTGAAGTATGTAAAGACTGATATCCATTGGGTTTTGGCAAACCTATATAGTCTTTAAATCTGCCTGGAATTGGTTTGAAAGTATCATGTACAACCGCTAAAGCTCTATAGCAACTATCTGAATTATCAACGATAATTCTTAGAGCAGCAACATCATAAATTTCATGAAACTGTTTTTGTTGTCTTTCCATTTTACTCCAGATGCCATAAAGATGTTTTGGTCTTCCAGTTATTTCAAAGTTTTTTAAACCTGCTGCGACTAAGTTTTCTTTCATAAGATTCAGTGTTACTTTTAATCTTTTTTCTCTGTCACTCCTTTTGACAGCGATTTGATCTTTTAGATCTTGATATTCTTGAGGTTCCAGAAATTTAAAAGCTAAATCTTCTAATTCCCATTTAAATCTATTTATTCCTAATCGATTAGCTAAAGGTGCATAAATCTCTCTTGTTTCTCTGGCTATTCTTTTTTTTCTCTCATCATTTAACCATTCAATTGTTCTCATGTTATGAAGTCGATCCGCCAATTTTACTAAAACAACTCTGATATCGCTAGCCATAGCCATAAACATTTTTCTAAGATTTTCAGCTTGTGCTTCAGTCCTGTTATTAAAGTGAATACCTCCTAATTTTGTTACACCCTCCACAAGTATTTTTACTTCTAATCCAAAATTTGTTTCTATTTCGGATAAATCAACGCCAGTATCTTCAACAACATCATGTAAAAGTCCTGCAGCAATAACAGATGAACTAGCACCTATTTCTTTGAGGAGATTTGCTACGGCAACTGGGTGGATAATGTATGGCTCCCCACTCGCGCGGAATTGTCCATCATGAGCTTTATAAGCAAGTTTAAAAGCCTTCACTATAAGGTTTTGATTATCATCATTTTGTTTATTTGATTTTTCAAAGTTATTAATATCTTTAAGAAGCCAATCGGGTATTTTTATTTGGTAATTCAAAGATTCACTTTCA
Source organism: uncultured Prochlorococcus sp. (assembly GCA_902618335.1). Lineage (GTDB taxonomy): Bacteria > Cyanobacteriota > Cyanobacteriia > PCC-6307 > Cyanobiaceae > Prochlorococcus_A. The sequence continues at coordinate 2,264 of CACNAI010000030.1, forward strand.
TATTTTTTATTTTCAGGCAAAATAGTTTTGGAAACTTCAATTTCGTTTTTTTCTTTTGAATTTGCAGCTGCCTCAGACATTTTATATTGCTTTAGATTTATTTTATTTAGGTCTAGAAAAATTTGCTATAAAATCATGGAAATAAATAAAGAAAAAATTCTTGTAGTTAAAGATCTTACTGTTAAATATGACTTAATACAGCAACCTATAATCAAAAATTTTAATCTTGAAATAGATAAAGGAGATCATTTGGCCATAATAGGACCCTCTGGATGTGGAAAGACTACTTTTGCAAAAACATTAGTAAATATATTGCCTGATAAGACCACTTCTCAAGGGTATTTATCAATTTCTAGTGTAGATCCAAGGAAAATAAATAAAAAAGAAGCTCAATTATTTAGAAGAAATAATTTTGGATTTATCTATCAAGATTCTATAAAAAAGCTTAATCCACTTATGAGAGTTGGGGATCACTTATATGAATTGTTTAAAACTCATGATCAGACTAAATCATCTTTAATTATTAAAAAATTAGTAAAAGAAGTTTTTCAAAAAGTAGGAATTGAAGAAAGCAAACTTGATTCTTTTCCGCATCAATTTAGCGGTGGAATGAGACAGAGAGTCTCTATAGCAATGGCTCTTGCTTTAAAACCTAAATTATTAATAGCTGATGAACCTACAACAAGCTTGGATACCAGAACAAGTTTTGAAATTATGAAAGAAATAATTCAATTATGTAATGAATTCGGTACTACTTTAATTTTAATTAGTCACGATATTAATCTTGCAGCAAAGTGGTGTAAAAAAGTTGCAATAATTGAAAAAGGATCGATTGTTGAAAAAGGAGATATATTAGATATTTTTCAATCACCAAAATCAGATATTGGGATAAAGTTAGTAAACGCCTCAAAAATAGTATTAGGATCAAATACTAAAAATAATCTTCGAGATGAGGTCGTTCTAGAGGTAAATAACTTAAGACATTGGTATAAATTAAATTCTTCAATTTTTATAAATAAATGGAATAAGGCTTTAAATGAAGTTAGTTTTAAATTATATAAGAATGAGACTCTTGGAATAGTTGGTTCTTCAGGCAGCGGTAAAAGTACATTATGCAGGGCTTTAATTGGACTTCTCAAAGTAAGAGGCGGTGAAATAAAAATTTATGATAAAAATCATGCATCGAAAAAAAATAAATCTTATAAAAAGCACAATAATATGCAAATTATTTTTCAAGATCCTTTTTCAAGTTTGAATCCGAAAATGACAATTAAAAATATTTTGGAAGATATATTTTTAATTCAAAAAATTTCAGATAAAAGAAAAATTGAAAAAGAAATAAAATTAATGTTTAGAAATTTAAGTCTTCCTTTTAAGAGTGAATTTTTGAATTCTTATCCTAGCCAATTATCTGGTGGTCAATTGCAAAGAATTTCATTAGCTAGAGCACTATTATTGAAACCAAAAATTTTGATTTGTGATGAGAGCGTTAATATGTTAGATGCTTCAGTAAAAATTGAAATTCTTGAATTACTAAGAGTCTTGAAAGAAAAAATGGATTTAACCATTATCTTTATCACACATGATTTAGGTATTGCTAAAAGGTTTTGTAATAGGTTGCTAGTAATGAATCACGGGAAGATAGTTGATGAAGGAGAAAGTTCTACAATATTCACTAAAACTAAAAACAACTATACAAAATCTCTTATAAATTCTTCTTTAAATCTTATTTAGCTTTAAGAATGTTTAGTAATTTTTGAAAATCTAATGGTAATTCTGCTTCAAATATCATTTCTTTGCCATTGATTGGATGTATTAGGCCAAGCTTAAAAGCGTGTAATGCTTGGCCCTCTAATTTACATGGAAGTTTTTTGCATCTTCCATATAAAGGATCACCCACAATAGGATGATTAATGTGAGCGCAATGTACTCTTATTTGATGCGTTCGACCAGTATCTAATTTGAAATTCATTAATGAGTAATTACCTAATCTTTCTTTTAATTTCCAATAAGTGCAGGCATATCTTCCTGAAGCTTCTTCAACTACTTTATATTTTAATCTATTAAATTTATCTCTACCAATGTGCCCGACTATTTGGCCTTCTTCAGAATTAGGTGCTCCATGTATTACTGCAATATATTCGCGTGAAGCTATTTTTTCTTTTATTTGTTTCTGGAGATTTACCAATGCTTCTTGGCTTTTTGCTACCACCATACATCCGGAGGTATCTTTATCTAATCTGTGAACAATACCAGGTCTTAGTTTCCCATTAATTCCAGGAAGATCATTACAGTGAAAAAGTAATCCATTGACGAGGGTTCCTGATTTGTGTCCCGGGGCTGGATGAACAATTAGTCCTGATTGTTTATTGATTACTATGATGTGCTCATCTTCAAAAAGGATTTCTAAATCCATTTTTTCAGGTTTCAAATATACAAGAGGTTCTGGAGGAGGCATCCAGATTTGAACATTGTCGCCATTTTTTAATGGGGTCTTTGCTTTTGCAGTCTTGTAGTTTACAAGTACTAATCCTGAATTGATAAAATGTTGAATTCTTGCTCTACTCTGCTCTGGCCTTTTACTTACCAACCATCTATCTAGTCTCATAGGAAGAGGTAGCTCATAAATAATTTCTATGAGTTCCCCCTCTCCAATGCCGAAAGAATTTTTATTATCTAATTCCACGGTGGGACTTCCAAAGCAATTTTACCAAGCATTTGATTTCTATAATCTTCTAATAATTTATGAGACATTCTTCTTTTATCGCCTGATGTATGTTTTGAAGCTGCTTCCTCGATCCAATCAGAAGGACTCTCAAAGCCTTTTGCAATATCAACTCCATATCTATTAGATATTTGTTTTACTGAGATATTCGCATTTTTATCTTTGTTAAGAGTGGATATAATTTTGATAAATCCAATTGCGACACTCTCTATTTCATAAGCAGCCTCTCCAATATCGTCACATAGTGCAAGGTTAAGTGCTGATTTTTGATTTTCTAAGTTAGGAGGTATTACACCAGGAGCATCTAGTAGATCAATACCACTATCTAATTTTATCCATCTTAAATTACGCGTCACTCCAGCTTTCCTAGCACTATCGACAACTCTTTTTTTTGCAATTCTATTAATTAACGCTGATTTACCTACATTTGGGAAACCAAGTGTGAGGGCTCTTATTGGCCTTATTCTCATTCCTCTAGAAATCCTTCTAGCATCAATTGATGCTCTAGATTCTTTTGCAGATTTACAAATTTCGTTAATACCTATGCCTCTTTTAGCATCACACCAGTGCGGATATTGATTTTTTTCATTAAACCATTTATTCCAACTAGTTATTGTGTCAGGAGAGATCATGTCTGATCTATTAATAACAAGAATATGTTTTTTATTGTTGATCCATTTATTTAAATGTGGATGGCCTGTTGATATTGGGATTCGCGCATCTCTAACTTCTATAACTAAATCTACTTTATTGATGACTTCAGATAATTTTTTTTCTGCTTTTGCGATATGGCCTGGATACCATTGAATTTTGGGTATGTCCACTTCAATAAAATAAATAAAATTTTTGTATTCCTTTTAATTTTTATTAGTTTCAAAAGTATTTACTTTTAAATTTTAGTATAAATTTAATAACTAAAAAATTTTTATAATAGTTAATTTTTAAAATTTATTAAGGCATAGGTAACAGTTACTACTTTTTAACCCAATAAGTCCAAATAAACGTTAGGGTCTTTAGATTAAAAATAGGTTGCTTAATGTCAAAATTATCTCTTTCCAGTCTTGATAAGACACATTTAGAAGGCAAAAAAGTTCTTGTAAGAGTAGATTTTAATGTTCCATTAAATGAAAGTGGCCAGATAACTGACGATACACGCATTAGAGCAGCGATCCCAACAATTGAATATCTCATTAATAATTCTGCAAAAGTTATTTTAGCTGCCCATTTTGGAAGACCAAAGGGTCAGATAAATGAAAAAATGAGATTAACTCCAGTAGCAGCAAGATTAAGTGAGTTGTTGGGAAAAAATATTACTCTTACTAAAAGTTGTATAGGTGATGAATCAATTGCAAAATCAAATAGCTTAAATAATGGAGATGTTCTTTTACTTGAAAATGTTCGATTTTTTGGTGAGGAGGAAAAGAATGATTTGGATTTTGCTAAAAACTTAGCATCACATGCAGATATGTATGTAAATGATGCTTTTGGTGCTGCTCATAGAGCTCATGCTTCAACTCAGGGAGTTACAAATTATTTGAATCCATCAGTAGCTGGATTTCTTCTTGAAAAAGAATTGAAATATTTACAAGGAGCAATAGATGCCCCAAAGCGTCCATTGGCAGCGATAGTTGGAGGATCCAAGGTTAGTAGCAAAATAGGAGTGCTCGATTCTTTACTAGACAAGTGTGACAAAATTATGATTGGTGGAGGAATGATTTTTACTTTTTATAAAGCTAGAGGTCTAGATGTAGGAAAGAGTCTTGTAGAAGAAGATAAGCTTGAACTTGCGAAAAATTTAGAAGCAAAAGCAAAAGCAAAAGGAGTTGAATTATTATTACCTACTGATGTTGTTTTAGCTAATGAATTTTCTCCTGACGCAGAAAGTAAAATATCTCAAATTGATTCAATTAGTGGAAATTGGATGGGTCTTGATATTGGTCCAGACTCAATTAAAGTTTTTCAGAATGCTCTTGCAGAATGTAAGACAATAATTTGGAATGGTCCAATGGGTGTTTTCGAATTTGATAAATTTGCAAAAGGTACAAATTCAATAGCTACGACCCTTGCGGACTTAAGTGCTTTTTCTGAAGTTTGTACAATTATTGGTGGTGGAGATTCAGTTGCAGCGGTTGAAAAAGCAGGATTAGCTGAAAAAATGTCACATATATCTACGGGAGGTGGGGCTAGTTTGGAGCTTTTAGAAGGTAAAATTTTACCTGGTGTAGCTGCTTTAAATGAAGCTTAGTTTATATTAAATTTCATCAACTACATCAATACTCTTTGTAAAAGTTATCATCCCTTCAGGGTGAGCTATAATTCCTGACCATATTTGTACCCCTGGTTTTGAAGGAGCTCTTGTCATTTTAAAAATCCCTCCAGATACTAATGGCTCTAATGTCATTTCTTGTTCAAAAAATGAATTCATTTGATGAGGTTTTATAGCACCTGCAATAATCTCTTCTTCAAGAGGTTTATTTAGAATAATATCGATATCATATTTTGAACCAGTAAGAACTTTATCAGGAATTTTAAAATCAATATCTATCTTCTTATCATCACTTCTTATTGTCGTGAATAAATTTTTGATAATTCCTTTATCAATTTTCCCATTTACAATTGAAAATAAATAATCAAAATTTGATTCAAGAATATTTATTTCACCGTTAATCTTTTTTTCGCCAGAAACTTTTATACGCAAAATATCTTTATTTTTAAAATTAGATGTTAGTCTTTCTATCTTCCATTTGCTGTTAGGGAAATCATCAATAATCTTTGAAAATTGTTTTGGTATATTTTGATTTTCATAATCTTTAAAATTTTTTCTAATAAATTCTAAATCTCTCGCATTCAAAGAGTTTTCTATTTTTTTTATAAAGTCAAGATTTAAAGTTTGCGTTATTGCTGCGCAGGGAAAAATAATATAAATAAATAAATGTAGAGGAACACCTATATTTTTGAATAAGTTCAAATTAAACATATTAATTATGTGTTATTTTATTTTACTAATATAAGGTTTTATGTCTAAAGAAAATAATTTATTAGTTGCAGCTAGTGGAACAGGGGGACATATTTTCCCTGCCTTAGCAGTTTCTAAAGAGGTTGAAGATAAATGGAATATTCATTGGCTGGGAGTTCATCAAAGACTTGATACCAACTTTGTGCCAGAAAAATACAATTTGAAAACTTTGAATATAAAGACGCCAAGAAAAAATATTTTTTTGTTTTATCAATATTTTGCAATTTTAATGTCAACTTTTCCAATAATTAGGATTTTAAAAGAAAAAAAAATTAACCTTGTTTTTACTACTGGAGGTTATATATCAGCTCCCACTATTGTAGCTGCAAAACTTCTCAGAATACCTGTCATTATTCATGAATCAAATTTAATACCAGGAGTTGTCACGAAATATTTTGGATTTTTATGTAACTACGTTCTTTTAGGATTTAATCAAACAAATGTTTATTTAAAAAATTGTAAAACTATTCATACTGGCACCCCATTAAGGGATCAATTTTATAAATCTAATCTTTTGCCAAAATGGGCCCCAAAAGGTAAGGGACCTCTTTTGATTGTTATGGGAGGTAGTCAAGGAGCAAAGTCTATAAATCAAATTATTTACGAATCTATAGAATTTTTGATGGAAAAACAGTTTCGTGTTGTACACATAATTGGAGAAAGCAATAAAAAATCCTTAAAGTTTAAGAACTTAAAAAATTATGTCCAAAAGAATTTCACTAATGAAATTGCAGCTTTAATTCAAAACTGTGATCTTGTAATATCAAGATCTGGTGCAGGA
>CACNAI010000031.1 GCA_902618335.1 uncultured Prochlorococcus sp.
TTTTATAAAAAAGCTATTTACTTGGAACAAATGTGTATTAATTTTATGAGGGGAAATTTTTATTTTTAAGAAATCTCCAATTTTTATAGGCGCAAGAAAGTTTGCTTCGCAATTTACTATGGGAAAAATAATTTGAGATTTACGTATAGAAAAATCTGGAAAAATATCTTGATAAGGAATCCCATAAATTTCAATACTCTCTTCCCAGGCTTCGTGCGACCATTTTAATAAGTTATGAAAATGAATTACACCTGCAGAATCACAATCACCAAATCTTACCTTCTTCTGCAATATTAACCAATCAGCGGATTTCATTTAAAGAACTTATCTATCAACAGATCCCATAATGACATCTATTGAGCCAAGGATTGCCATAATATCGGCGATTTTGGCACCTTTGAGAATATGAGGCAATATTTGTAGATTATTTAAATCAGCTGCTCTGATTTTAAATCTCCATGGGGTAACTTCATTATTTCCTTGAATAAATACACCTATTTCTCCTTTACCGGACTCTAATCTTGTATACAATTCTCCGTTGGGAATTTTAAAAGTTGGAGCAACCTTCTTAGCTACATATTGATAGTCAATACCAAATATTTCGCTTTTCTTATCTTCAGTCGCCATTCTTTGGGCTTCTAAATTTTCTGTTGGACCTCCTGGAATCATTTTGCATGCTTGGCGAATGATGCTTAGCGATTGTCTCATCTCTTCAACTCTTACTCGATATCTTGCATAACAATCTCCTTCATTTTCTGAAGCAATCTGCCAATCAAAATCGTCATAACATTCATAACTATCGACTTTCCTTAAATCCCAAGAAACTCCAGAAGCTCTAAGCATTGGCCCAGACAAAGACCAATTAATTGCCTGGTCTCTTTGTATTGTTCCGAGACCTTCAATTCTTTTTCTAAAAATTGGATTATTTGTGATTAATTTTTCGTATTCATCTATTTTAGGGCCGAACCAATCACAAAAATCTATACATTTTTCTAACCATCCGTATGGAAGATCACATGCGACACCACCAATCCTAAAGAAGTTATTATTTATTAGCCTTTGTCCAGTAGCAGCTTCCCAAAGATCATAAATCATTTCTCTTTCTCTAAAAATATAGAAAAATGGAGTTTGAGCTCCTACGTCTGCTAAAAAGGGGCCAAGCCATAAAAGATGATTTGCAATACGATTAAGTTCCAGCATAAGAACTCTGATGTAACTTGCTCTTTTAGGAACTGGAATATTAGCTAATCTTTCAGGAGCATTTACTACAATAGCTTCATAAAACATTCCTGCCGCATAATCCATTCTGCTTACATAAGGAACATACATTACATTTGTCCTATTTTCGGCTATCTTTTCCATTCCTCTATGTAAATATCCAATTACCGGCTCACAATCAATGACATTCTCACCATCAAGAGTTACAACTAATCTTAAAACCCCATGCATTGATGGATGGTGAGGGCCAAAATTGACCACCATTGGTTCTGTTCTAGTCTCTAGCTGAGCCATTCGAAATTTAACTTCTAAATAAATCTTAGTCGAAAGTTATGCAAACTGACCTATCTGATTCATCTTTTTTCAATCATAAATCAGTTATGACAGATGAGATTATGGCCTCATTAGAGCATTACCCATTAATAAACAACAACCAACTTAGAGGAATAGACGCAACTTTAGGGGGAGGAGGTCACTCTTATCATTTATTGAGAAAATATTCGGATTTAAATATAATTGGACTTGATCAAGATCCGTTCGCGAGAAAATCAGCATCAAAAAAGCTTGATGAATTTAAAAATAGGATTGATATAAAGGCTTCAAATTTTGCGGATTTTTTGCCAAAAGAAAAAGTTTCTTTTGTGATTGCAGATCTTGGAGTAAATAGTAACCAAATTGATGACCCTAAAAGAGGATTTAGTTTCCAAAAAGATGGTCCACTTGATATGCGCATGAATCCTTTTCTTGAGGTTGATGCAGAGAAATTAATTGAGGCTTTAAATGAAAAAGATCTAGCTAACCTAATTTATAAATATGGAGATGAAAGATTATCAAGAAAGATTGCTAGGAAAATAAAAATGGATTTAAAGGAAAATGGTAAATATTCTGGGACAAAACAGTTAGCTTATTCTATTGCAGGCTGCTTCCCACCAAAACAAAGATATAAAAAAATACACCCAGCAACAAGAACATTTCAAGCACTAAGAATTGCTGTTAATAAAGAAATTGAAGTGTTAGAAAAATTTTTGCAAGTTGTTCCCGAATGGCTTTTGCCAGGGGGTATTATTTCTATTATTAGTTTTCATTCCCTTGAGGATAGGTTAGTTAAAAGTTCTTTTAAGAATGATCAAAGACTAAAAAACCTGACAAAAAAACCAATTACTCCTTCCGAACAAGAAGTCGAATTAAATAGAAGAGCTAGAAGTGGAAAGTTAAGAATTGCTCAATTAAGAAGCCCTTAATTTCTAACGTAATGATTTGATGGTATTTGTAAGAATATGAATTGCTTCTTTTATCTCTTTTGAATTAGTGCTTAATCCAATACTTAACCTTATTGAAGATTCTGCTTCTTTAAAAGATCTACCTAAAGCAAGTAAAACATGAGATGGTTCACCGTTACTGCATGCAGATCCACTCGAACAAATTATTTTGGACTTTAAAACTTTATGAAACTTTGCTCCGTTTAAATCCAATACAGTCAAATTTAAATTTTGAGGTAATCTTTTTTCTATCGAGCCATTAATTAATAAACCAGAATTATTTTCTAACAAACCCTCCAAAAGATTATTTCTATACAAAAGTAATTTCTCAGCATTACTTTTTTGATTAAAAACTGCTATCTCTATTGCTTTAGCAAAGCCAACTACTAAAGGAAGAGGTAATGTACCAGACCTGAGACCATATTCCTGACCACCTCCAACAATTAAAGGCTCCAGATTAATTTCTTCATCAATTAAAAGAAGTCCTATCCCTTTAGGACCATATATTTTGTGAGAACTCATCGTTATCATATTTACATCTGATAAAAGATTGTCTAACTCGATATAACCTAAACATTGTGCAAAATCAGAGTGAAAAGTTATTCCTCTCGATTTACAAATCTTTGAAATATCCTCTAAAGGCTGAATAACTCCTATTTCGTTATTTGCCAACATAACACTAACCATAAATGTATCTTCTCTTATATTTTTTTTGAATTCTTCTTCTGAAAGTAATCCATCTTTGTCAGGATTAATTTCTGTCACTTTAAATCCCTCTTTTTTTAGTTGGTTTAGTGGTTCAAGAACAGCTTTATGCTCCGTTTTTAAGGTAATGATATGTCCATAATTTCCTGTTTTTTTATAGTAATTTCTTGCAAAACCTAATAAGGCTAAGTTATTAGATTCTGTTGCGCCACTTGTAAAAATAACTTTCTTATTCTTGAGAAATAAATTTTGTTCTATTTTTTCTCTTGAGGCTTCCAATATAGCGCTTGCGTTAATACCTGCCAAATTAGATTTGCTTGCAGGGTTAGAAAATATCTCACTCCAAAAAGGTTTCATAGAATCAACAACATCTTTAGAGCAAGGAGTCGAAGATTGATAGTCTAGTAGTATGGGAGTTGATAGCATTATATTTATTATATAAAATTCATTTTATTACTAGAAAAACAAATTAAAAAATGAATGAAATTAATCAAATAAATAGTGACCGAGTAAGAAAATCAAGAATTTTATTAGTTGATGATGAGCCTGGTTTAAGAACAGCTGTTAAAACATTTCTAGAAGATGAGGGCTTTGAAATATTTATTGCAGTTGACGGAGAAGATGGCTGGGAAAAAGCCCAAACAGTTTTTCCAGATTTGATAATTAGCGATATTATGATGCCCCGAGCTAACGGTTATGCCTTATTAGAAAAAATTAGAGAAGATGAAAAATTAGGAGGAACTCCAATTATTTTTCTAACTGCAAAAGGAATGACACTAGACAGAACAGAAGGTTATCTTGCAGGCGTTGATGATTATATTTCCAAACCTTTCGACCCTGATGAATTAGCTGCTAGAGTTAAAAATGTAATCAACAGACAAGAACGGTTACTGAAAGAAGCAGCACGATTCGCAGATATTGATGTCAGTAAAATGGCTAAGCAAATTACTGAAATAAAATCTATGCTCACAGATCAAAATCCCACTGATTCAGAAAATAAAATAAATATTCCTAGTTTTACTCCAAGAGAAGCAAGTGTACTTCAACTAGTAGCAGAGGGGTTGATGAACAAAGAAATTGCAAGACAGCTTGAAACATCTATTAGAAATGTTGAAAAATATGTAAGTAGACTTTTTATCAAAACAGGTACATCTAGCCGAACTGAATTGGTCCGTTATGCACTTGAAAATCATTTAGTGAAATAAATTATTTAATTTTTTCGAATTCAATAAGTTTTGAAAAATAAAAAGGAGCCTGATTTAATTTCTTTTTAACCACCTGAAATCCTCTATCTTTAGCAGCATTAATAATGCCCTTTTCTTTCAATGTATAGGCTCTCGTAGTTTTACTTGGCCCAGGAAATAATTTCCCAATATTTTTGAGAACAGCAAGAACTGGAGTATATGGAGCAAAGCTTACGATAAGTTTTTCTTTACTTAAATCACAAAGATGTTGGACCATTTCTTCTGCAACTGGTTGAGGATAATGAATAAACACATCCAAACAAACTACAACATCAAATAATCCTTTTAATTTTTCCAAATCACAGACTTCATATTTGATTTTATTTTGTTTCAAACCTAATTCATTAATCCGTTTCTTTGTTTCTTTAATCATTTCAGAAGAAATATCACTTACCTGTAATTCTTTTATGCCTAGTCTAAGTAAAGGTATTGAAAGACTTCCAACACCACATCCTGCATCACAATAACTTTTTTTTGTTAGTTCAGGATAATTTTTAATGTATGAGACTACATCATCTACAGTTTTTTGATGTCCTTTCCTGATATTTTTCTGAACAGTATTAATTTCATCAGATTTGCTATAAATTTTATTCCATCTTTCAAAGCCAGTGCCATTAAAGTACTCCCTAACTTCACTTTTTTCAATAATCTTATTAGACGTCATAGTTTTCTATGAAAATTTATTCTTTTTATATTAACTAACTGGCGCCAAATTAATTGCACGCCATTATAGGAAAGAATTGATTTGTTATTTTGTCAGAATTGAATTCTAAAGATATTTATAAAATCGCTGTCGTAATGGGTAGTGATTCAGATCTAAAAACATTGAAACCTGCTATAGATATTTTAAGAGAATTTGGAATAAAAACTGAAGTTTGTATACTTTCTGCCCATCGAACACCTATTGAAATGATGGAATATGCAAAAAATGCAGAATCAGAAAACATAAAAGTAATAATTGCCGGTGCTGGTGGTGCTGCTCATCTTCCAGGAATGCTGGCATCCATAACTTGCATTCCTGTAATTGGCGTACCAGTAGAGAGTAAGACCCTTAAGGGGATTGACTCTCTTTTATCAATTGTTCAAATGCCAGCTGGGATTCCAGTTGCAACAGTTGCAATTAATGGAGGTCAAAATGCTGGATTATTGGCAATAGAGATCATCAGTTTATTTGATGAATCCATAAAGAAAAATTTAAAAGAATTCAGAGAAAATCTTCATGAACAGGTAAGAGCTAAAAATAGTAAGTTATCAACTATTGGAGCTGACAATTATCTTCAAAAAAAATGACACCTATTTCATTAGGCCTTTTTAAGAAAGTTTTCTTTTTTAAGGTAGTTGATAACTTTTTCCACGGAATCATTTAAATCTAACGAACCTGTATCAACAACAATTTCTGGATTATGAGGAGCTTCATATGGACTAGAAATGCCTGTAAATTCCTTAATTTCTCCTAAACGAGCTTTTTTATAAAGACCTTTAGTATCCCTATTTTCGCAAACTGTGATATCTGCAGCACAATAAACTTCAATAAAATCCTTAGATCCAATAATTTTTCTCACCTTATCTCGATCGCTAATAAATGGAGAAACGAAAGCTGTAATAGTTATTATCCCAGCATTCATAAATAAATTCGCAACTTCTCCAATTCTTCTTATATTTTCTTCTCTATCTTCATCCGAAAACCCAAGATCTTTACATAAACCATGTCTAATATTATCTCCATCCAAAACATAAGTCGAAAAACCATCTAAGTGCAAAACTTCATTTAAAGCGTTGGCCAAAGTACTCTTGCCAGAACCAGATAAACCTGTAAACCAGATAACCATACCTTTATGACCTCTCATTTTCTCTAACTTTTCTCTATCAATAGTTAAATTGTGCCACTTTATATTCGTTGACTTTGTTTGATCTTGTTCTTTCATTGTTTGCATCATCAAAATTAAAAACCTATCCTAACCCTTGTTTCATAAATTATGAAAACCCTCTTTACGAAGAAACTCAATGGATTTGACTACCATATCACCCTGTAACTGGATATTTTTATCAATTAATATTCCTCCCGTACCACAAAAAACCTTAATTTTTTTTAGTAATTCTTTTAAGAAAATTTCATCCTGAGTTCCTAAACCTCTAATTAAAGTTATAGTCTTGCCCTTTTTACCTTTTTTTTGTTTTGAAATATTTATTTTTGATCTTTTATTAAAAATACCTATTTCAGATGATTTTTCTGATTTTTTTTCTTGATTCTCAAATTCGATCCAATTCTTTTTTCCCATTATTTTCAATATAATCTATAGTTAGTTAATACTTATTCTATAAAAAAAAGTGGTAAGTACATTTTCTCGCCAAGATCAAAATTATAAAAATGACGATTTAAATCAACCCTCCAAAGATGGAAGGTTTGGGAAGTATGGTGGTCAATATGTTCCTGAAACGCTAATGCCTGCTCTTTTTGAGCTTGAAACAGCTGCATCAAATGCATGGAAAGATAAACTTTTTGTAAACGAATTAAATCATCTACTTAAAACTTATGTAGGAAGAGAAACTCCACTTTATGAAGCCAAAAGACTTACTGAACATTATAAAACTAAACAAGCAACCCCAAGAATATGGCTTAAAAGAGAAGATTTAAATCATACTGGTGCTCACAAAATCAATAATGCCCTAGGACAAGCTCTATTAGCAATAAGAATGGGCAAAAAAAGAATAATTGCAGAAACTGGAGCAGGTCAGCATGGAGTCGCTACAGCTACTGTTTGCGCGAGATTTGGCTTGAAATGTATTATCTACATGGGTGCTGAAGACATAAAAAGACAATCCCTTAACGTCTTCAGAATGAAACTTCTGGGAGCTGAAGTCAAAGTTGTAAATTCTGGAACAGCAACACTTAAGGATGCTACTAGTGAAGCCATTAGAGATTGGGTTTCTAATGTCGAAACCACACACTACATTTTAGGATCTGTTGCAGGTCCACACCCTTTTCCAAAGATTGTGAGAGATTTTCATGCTGTTATAGGAGAAGAAACTAAAAAACAATGCATGGAATCATTTGGATCTTTACCCGATATTTTACTTGCCTGTGTAGGCGGAGGATCAAATGCAATGGGCCTTTTCCACCCTTTCGTTAAAGATACATCTGTACGACTAATTGGAGTTGAAGCCGCAGGAAGCGGAGTTGATACTGACAAACATGCTGCAACCATCACCAAAGGATCAGTGGGAATTCTTCATGGATCAATGAGTCTTCTTCTACAAGATACTAATGGTCAAGTACAAGAAGCCCACTCAATAAGTGCAGGTTTAGATTACCCAGGAGTAGGGCCTGAACATAGTCATTTAAAAGATATAGGTAGAGCCGAATATGGATCAGTCACAGATCAAGAAGCTTTACATGCTTTGAAACTTGTTAGTGAACTTGAAGGAATTATACCAGCACTGGAAACGTCCCATGCCTTTGCTTGGCTAGATAAATTATGCCCTACTCTTGAAAAAGATACACATATTATCATCAATTGCTCTGGAAGAGGGGACAAAGATGTTAATACTGTTGCATCTTCATTAGATATTTAATCAGTACCTTGGAATTGATGGGTCAATATATCTACTCCATCCATCAATACCATCCTCCAAATTCCATATTTCGCTCACAATATTATTATCTAAGCACCATTGACAAAAGTTATAACTTCTTATTCCTGCATGACAGATAACAACGATTTCTCTATCTAGTAAACCATCAAATATTTCTTTAACATATTCAAATGTGACTTTACTAATTGGTATATTTAAAAATTCTTGTGAGAAACAAGCTATTTCAAGCTCTGACTGTTCCCTTACATCAATCAAGACTGGATCCTCTTTCTCAGAATCAAACCAATCATTAAGACTAGAAGCATTTATAGATTTTGGATAATTTCCCAATTCAGAGGATAAATTTTGTGTTATTTACAATTTAATAAATTAAGTTGCAGTAGGAAATTTATTGTTAAAAATAAAAATAAACATTGATAATGAAACTTAGAATAGTAGCAATAATACTATTATTATCTTTATTACTTTTTTTTGGTTTTAGAAAAGTTTCTACTA
>CACNAI010000032.1 GCA_902618335.1 uncultured Prochlorococcus sp.
AATACTCCTGACACAGTTGCATGTGAAGAACTTAAAAGTAAATTTGGAACATTTGATTTGGCGATGATTAATTACAATAGTGCAGGACCTTATCCTGCATGCTATTCAAATTTTTCTACTCAAAATAAAATTAAAGAGCATAAAAGAGTCTTAAATAGAAATATTAATCACTTAATAAGTTGTTGTAATATCCTAAAACCAAAAGTAATACTTCCATTCGCAGGGGCTTACGTTTTAGGAGGAAAAGAATGGAGAAAAAATAAATTTCTTGGGACAACTACAATTGATAAATGTGCAAGCTTAATAAAAGAAATCTCTGATCATAAAGTCATAGCAATGGGAGAAAATAATATTTTTGATTTGAAGACTTTAAAAATGAATTCAGAATATAAACCTATTAATGAGATAGAAATGGAGGATTACATAACAAACATTCTTTCAAAAATTACTTATCCTTATGAATTAGATTCATTACCTAAGATTAATACATTGGAGAATGCAATAAATAAATCTTTAAAAGAATTGAAAAAAAGAGTTCAAAAATACAAAATTAATGTTAAATCAAAAATCATTTTAAAAACAGGAAAAAAAAGTTTCATTATCAATGAAGGTAAACCTGAATTTAATACTGAACTTATTTTTTCTCTAGATGAGCGTTTAATGATGAGAATACTTGAACGAAAATCACAATGGAATAGTGCTGAGATTGGTTGTCATATTAATATATTTAGATCCCCTAATAATTATGAAATAGATGCGCATACAATGATGCAATTTTTTCATTTATAGTTCCAATTAGTTGAAAATAAAAGTTGTTTGAATCTCATGCAATCCTTTTTCAATTAGAACCTTTTTAAGAACTTCATTATTAATAGGAACATTAATAGTAAATTTCTCATTTCTTAAAGATGGTATCTCTTTTAATGGTTTTATCGTTGAAGTTATTTCAGAGATAATGTGGTTATATAAAATAGAGTTTTCATACTTCAAGTTTATTCCGATTGTATTTTGGTAAGTACAATAATATGAACCTATAAATTCAGTTTCTTTAAAAATAAGAAACCATTTACGATAAGGATTATTTTTAACAAAGATCTTATGATCATAAAATGAAACATTCTTTTTATGACTTATGTTAAATTTTCTATTAACCAATAGCTTATAAAGTAATTCAATATGCTCTTCATTAAGTGGATTGACTTTAACTTTAGTAATCATGAATTTTCTATCATTTTTCATTTCTTAGAAAATAGCTATAAGTATTAATTAATTGATTTTCTTTAATAATAGAAAATCCACAATTTGCGAATAATGAATTACTTTTAACATTTTCTTTCTTAATATTAGCGATAATTTTTTTATTCCCAGGTATATCTTTATTAAGCCTTTTTAGGGAGAATATTAAATGAGATTTACTTAAATTTTTACCACGGAAAAATGGAGAGAGATTAATATTTATTTCATAAGAATTATATGTAGAGTCTATTAAATCAAATCTTGAAACTCCAAGTGAGGAATTATTAATCTTAGTAATGTAAAAGAGAATATTATTATTTTTCATTATATTTTCGAACCAGATTTTATGTTCTTCAAATGATATTCTGTCGCTTTCAAATGACATTAATCTAGTTTGAATATCGTTTCTCCATTCCCATATTAGTTTGGAATCTGATTGCGTTACTCTTGAGATAATTATTTTTTTCAATTAGGAAAAGGAGAAGAAAATTAATCTTATAATAGCTTAAAGATTTTTATTAAAAAAAATTATTTTTTGCTATAGAGGAGTCAAAACTAACAAATTTCTCTAATTATTAGGTTTTTGTTTTCTATTAAATTATGCATTGATGCTATGGAAATAATCCAATCAGAATTTATTTTACTTTTAATTTTTACTGATTCTTTGAAATTAGGATGCGAGGCAGTTTTTAAATTATCTTCTATTACCCATCTATTTAAATCTGAAGAAAGTTTTCCTTTTTGCCATTTTATAAGAGACTCTTTTATGACCCATCTACGTAAAACTTCAAAATTTAATTCTTCTGATGAATATTTTTTTAAAATTTGATTCTCTTTACTGCTAAAAAACCTATTTGCTATTTTTTTAGCCAGTATTTTTCTATCTATTCTCTCAATATCAATACCTATAGGAAAAAATGACCAAGCTATTAAAATTTTATCAACGCAATGACTGATACTGATATTCCCAAAATTTTTTGTCAATATAGGTGGTTTTCCTGGTAAGGCATTAAGTGGCAAATCTAAGGGACTTATATCAAAAATGTTAGATATTAGTTTTCTTGCGTACCCTCTAGAACGTAGATATCTTAAAGATTGATTACTTTTAAGACTTTGTGATATCTTTTTTTCTTGTTCAGTAGTTTCTAATAATGGTAAATTATTATCTAGGATCCATATAAAAGAAGATTTTTGAATGGTAATCATTATAAATAGAGATTTAATTAAATATTTTTCAAATTATTCAAAATTGACACTTTTAATATTTAATATTCTCAATGATTGTATAATCAGATTTAAGATTTACGAGAAATTTATCTAAATATTTTTATAATTTAAATTTTCTGGTAAACATTTTGGAATCAAGAAATGATGCAAAATTACAATTCTATTTTGATAACTGGTGGGACCGGCAGTTTTGGTAAGGCTTTAGTAAATAGACTCGTAAAGGATTATAAGCATTTAAAAAAAATTGTAATTTTTAGTCGTGATGAATTAAAGCAGTGGGAATTGCAAAAAATATACCCTAAAGACAAATATCCTCAATTGAGATTTTTTTTAGGAGATGTTAGAGATTTGCAAAGATTGAATCTCGCTTTAGAGACTATTGATGTGGTCGTTCATGCCGCAGCACTTAAGCAGGTCCCAGCAGCTGAATATAATCCTATGGAATTTATTAAAACGAATGTAATTGGTGCAGATAATTTAGTAAATGCTTGTTTATCCTCAAATGTAAAAAAATTAATTGCCTTGAGTACTGATAAAGCTGCGGCTCCTATTAATCTTTATGGAGCCAGTAAACTCTGTGCAGATAAACTATTTATTGCAGCAAATAATCTTGTTGGCAAAAGAGATCTTAAATTAAGTGTTGTTAGATATGGAAATGTTATGGGATCTCGGGGGTCAGTTATACCTTTTTTTCTGGCTAATGCTCCTTCAGGGATATTACCAATAACTGATCCTTCAATGACGCGCTTTAATATATCGTTAAATCAGGGAGTTGATATGGTAATTTGGGCTATTAATTTTGCACTTGGCGGAGAAATATTTGTGCCAAAAATTCCTAGTTATAGAATATTGGATGTTGCTGAAGCAATTGGTCCAAATTGTAAAAAAACAATTATAGGAATAAGGCCCGGAGAAAAAATTCATGAGGAAATGATTACTATTGCTGATAGCAGTTCCACATTTGATATTGGTCAATATTATGCCATATTTCCTTCCCAAAGCTCTCTTAATGAAAAATATATTCATGCTAAAAGGGAATTAAAAAAAGTTGAACAAGGATTCTCTTATAATTCTGGAACTAATACAAAATTTTTATCAGTAGAAAATATTAGAGAATTGATAACTAAAAATTTAGATAAGCATTTTATGCCTATCTAAATTTATATGTATTGAAAGAGTAATGTTTTTATTAAGATTTTTAGATTGAGAGGATTTATTTTTCAATGAAATCAAATTTGCCAATTTTAGTCATACCATATGAATTTCTTGTTAGAGAAATAGATGGAGCAGTTTTGTTAGCTTACGAATATGGCAAGAATGGAGGAACTACATTAATTGGACAAAAGCAGCACCTATTTCCTTTAATTAGATTTTTAAAAAAATCTCTTTGGTTTTTGAAATCAATAGTTCCAGGTGAAATTGAAATTCAAAAAAAAATTCTCTCTAATGAGGGTAGGATCTTTTCATATGATGTAGAGGGTTTAGTTCCTTCTCAAGGGGATGTAGGCGTTTATGAACGTATAAGTAAGAAAACTTTAGCCTTAGTAGAAAAGCACTTTTGCTGGGACAATGATGAGAGAAAAAGATATTTAAAAATATTCCCTGAATTTGAGAATATAATTACCAATACAGGTGTCCCAATACAACAATCTTGGGAAAATTACCGTTCAAACAATAGACATACAAAAACTGCTTTACTAGCTTCAAGTTTCCCGCTTGTTTGTGATCTTTCAAACAAATATAATTATGAGCAAACTATATTATCTACAGATAATAATTTAAAAAAATTAGATCAACTAAGCAAAGAAATAAAGATGTATAAAAAAGGTTTTGAATATACAAAAAAATTCTTAGATCATATTTTAAGTTTAGGAATAAAGGTAATAATAAGACCACATCCAGCAGAAATTGGCAACGTTTGGAAGGATTATGAAAAAAATCCTTTAGTCTCTTTTGATGATTTAACAGTCCCAATAGCCTCATCAATTAATAAAGCTGATTTTGTGATTACTTTCAATAGCACAGTAGTAATCCAAACAAAAATAATGAGTAAGAATTGTTTTCAATATTTTCCGATTCATGAAATTGAAAAATATAAATCTACTTTTAGTGAATTTGCCAGATCTCATTCAACAATGATTGAGAATTTGAATGATTTTAAAGTTCCCATAAAACAAATTAACCAAATTAAAGCAAATAGAAGTTACTCTGATGTTTCTAAAAACATTGTTTATCATTTTTTGCAAAAGAAAATTAGAAAAAAGAATAATTACATACGATCATTTTTAAAAATATATTTGGTTTTCTCTGAATTAAAAAAACAAATAGTATTTCTTTTCTCCAAGCAAAAGATTTTTAGAGCAATATTTCCAAAAAAAAGTGTAAGTACTTTGTATTATGTTGTCGGAAAAAGAAAAGCTCCAATAGAAACTTATATCGCAGTAAAAAAATCTATTGAAAGAATGAGAATAAATTCTAAGAATGTAATACTTACACGAATTTCAAAAGGTTTAGTATAGTTTAAATTAAATTAGAATAAATTATCTTCCAAGTAGATTATAAAAAAACAATTAACCCTCCATTACATTTATAATTTAAATATCCTAAGTTAATGAAAATTGGCATTTATTCCATACGGTAGACAAAATATTTCGGATGCAGATATTCAAGCGGTTATTGAAATATTAAAGTCTCCATTTATTACACAGGGCCCAACTGTTCCTATCTTTGAGAAGTCAATATCTAATTATGTAAATTCAACTTACAGCGTTGCAGTAAATAGTGCTACGAGTGCTTTGCATATTGCTTGCTTGGCTTTGGATCTGGGTCCTGAAGATTCACTTTGGACTTCTCCCATTACTTTTGTAGCATCAGCTAATTGCGCACTTTATTGTGGCGCTAAAGTTGATTTTGTTGATATTGATATTAATACAGGCTTATTAGACATAAATCTTCTAAAAGAAAAATTAACAAAAGCAAGACGGGATAATCTATTACCAAAAGTAATCGTGCCTGTTCATTATGCAGGGTCAAGTTGCAATATGAAAGAAATTTATGCTCTTTCTAAAGAGTTTGGTTTTAAAATACTGGAAGATGCAAGTCATGCTATTGGAGGAAAATTATATGGTGAACCAGTTGGTAATTGCAAATATAGTGATATATGCGTTTTCAGTTTTCATCCAGTAAAGATTATTACAACAGCAGAAGGAGGAGTAGCTTCTACAAATAATTCTTATCTTGCAAGAAAGATGTATGAACTAAGAAGTCATGGGATAACCAAAGATCCAAAATTTTTTAAAAACTTACCTTCCAAGCCTTGGAGCTATGAACAGCAATCACTAGGTTTTAATTACAGACTTACAGATATACAGGCAGCTTTAGGAATAAGTCAAATGCAGAATTTAGATAAATTTGTATCTGAAAGGAATAGACTTTGGAAGCTTTATAAAGAAAAGATTGAAGGCTTACCTATTTCTATGCTTAATATACCCCAAGATGTAATTTCCTCATTACATCTTGCTGTAGTTTTAATAAACAATTGTGACCCCATAAAACATCAATTAATTTTTAGTAAATTAAGAGAAGTTAATATTGGTGTACAAGTGCATTATATTCCAGTTCATTTACAACCTTTCTATAAGTCGATAGGTTTTAAAAAAGGATATTTACCTAATGCAGAAAGATTTGCAGAGAGTGTGATTTCTCTCCCTTTGTTCCCAGGTTTAAACGAAAAGGAGCAAGATTACGTTGTTTCAGAACTTTCCAAATTACTTTAAAAAGTTAAATGAATATTTGCATAATACCAGCAAGAGGAAATAGCAAAAGAATACCGAAAAAAAATATTAGGTTATTTCATGAAAAACCAATGATTACTTGGTCTATTGAAAATGCAATTAAGTCAAAAGTATTTGATAAAGTAATTGTCAGTACAGATAATCAAGAAATAGCTGAGATAGCTAAGTCGTCTGGTGCGGAAGTACCCTTTATGAGGCCAAGATATTTGTCGGGAGATGATATTGCTACCTATCCAGTAATAGATCATGCTATTAAATATTTTATTAAAGGGACAATTGATTTAAAGTTTATATGTTGTTTGTATGCAACAGCCCCTTTTACTACAAAAGAAGACTTAAAGAAGGCATTTCAATTAGTAAAAGAAGAAAATCAGGGAACATATGTTTTTGCTGCATCTAAATTTTCTTTCCCAATACAAAGAGCAATTAAGATTGATAAAAAAGGATATTCTTCAGTTAAAGATAAGGCAAATATAAAAAAAAGAAGTCAAGATTTAGAGGAATATTTTCATGATGTTGGTCAGTTTTACTTTGCGAGTAAAAATACATGGTTAAATAATGTAGATATGTTTGAAAATGGGAAGCCTCTAATAATTCCAAGATGGAGGGTAGAAGATATTGATACTGAAGAGGATTGGTTAAGGGCAGAAAAGCTTTTTAAGATGCTGCAATAAAAATTACTTACATTTTATATTCAACTCAAATGAATAAGAGAATAATTTATTTTCTTAAGGTTTAACAATTTATTGGGTTACTTAAAAAAGTAAATCCATTTTTTTAAGATTAAAAATTAATCATATTTAAGCTTCCAAAGTATGCTCTAAGATAAGATAAGTATTTAATTAAATTAAACTAAACTTAACTCTATTTGATAATAGATGCATTTTTCTGAATTGTTTAAAATAGGAACACGGCTGGTGGGTGAAAATCAACCTCCATTTATTATTGCTGAAATGAGTGGCAATCATAATCAAAGTATTGATAATGCCATCAAAATCGTTGATGCAGCTTATAAAGCAGGAGCTGATGCCATTAAATTGCAAACTTATACTGCAGATACTATTACGTTAAATGAAAAAGAGGCGGATTTTAAAATAAATGATTCTAAAAGTTTGTGGGATGGTAAATATTTGCATGGCTTATATAAAAAAGCATATACTCCATGGGATTGGCATCCAAAGATTTTTGAACATGCAAAAAAACTGGGATTGATTTGTTTTAGTTCACCATTTGATGAAACCGCTATCGATTTCCTTGAGTCTCTTCAAATACCTGCCTATAAAATTGCAAGTTTTGAAAACAACCACATACCTCTTATAAGGATGGCGGCATCTACAGGTAAACCTCTAATTATTTCTACTGGCATGGCATCTGTTTCAGACCTGGACAGATTGACTAAATGTGTAAATGAATGTGGATGTGAGAAATTAGTATTATTAAAATGTACAAGTACTTACCCAGCATCTCCGCAAAATACAAATATTCTAACAATCCCACACATGAGGAATCTTTTTAAAACTCAAGTTGGACTTTCTGATCATACTTTAGGCATTGGAGTTTCAGTTGCAGCAGTTTCTCATGGAGCTACTGTTATTGAGAAGCATCTCACTTTATCTAGATCTGAGGGAGGGGTTGATAGTGCCTTTTCTCTCGAGCCAGATGAATTTAAGTTACTAGTGGAAGAGACAAAGAGAGCTCATAAATCACTTGGTGGCATTAATTATGGACCTACTGAAGCAGAGAAAAAAAGTAGTATTTTCAGAAGATCTATTTACTGTTCAAAAGATATAAAAAAAGGAGAATGTTTCTCATCAGAGAATATTAGAATTGTCCGCCCTGGTTATGGTGCACCACCATATTTTTATGATATGTTGATTGGAAAAACAGCAAAGATATCATATAAGAAAGGTTTACCCATAAAGATTGATGATCTACTTTAGTTTATTGGAATGATTAGCTTTTTAAAATATTTTAAAATTTTTGAGCAATATCTTGGACTG
Source organism: uncultured Prochlorococcus sp. (assembly GCA_902618335.1). GTDB lineage: Bacteria > Cyanobacteriota > Cyanobacteriia > PCC-6307 > Cyanobiaceae > Prochlorococcus_A. The sequence continues at coordinate 8,258 of CACNAI010000032.1, forward strand.
AAAATTTATATAATGTTTTTCATATCTATAATTTCTGGATTCTTAGAAGGATTCGGGATTCTTGCTCTTTTACCTATTTTAGATACAAATTCTGAAAATCAAGTTAGCAACATTGTAGATAAAATTTTTTCATTTTTTTCTATATCT
>CACNAI010000033.1 GCA_902618335.1 uncultured Prochlorococcus sp.
GGTATAGAAAAATCATTCAACCAAATATTTCGACTCTACGATAAGGGAGCAGGTTTAAAACCATATACAGTTAAAAAAGATCTTGATGGCAATAAGTATCTTGAAGTTACAGTGAAACATAGATGGAATAATGATCCTCTTAAAGAAGGGACAGGAAAAGAAACAGAAAGAGCAATATTTGAGACAAAGCAAAGAAGCACTTTAAATAAAGAAATATGGATTGGTTTTAAAACAAGACTTCCTGAAGATTTTAAACATACAGATGGCAGAGTAACATTTTTTGAATTTAAAAATCGACTTGTATCTATTAGAACGCATCCTCTTGTAAGAATAAGTTTTGATGATGCTGGAAAAACATTAAAAATAACAGGTAATACTGCTGGTACTGGTTTCAATAGAAGGAGTAAAGAAGATAATATTAAGCATCGCATTAATATAAAATATAAAAAAAATGGTTCAAATTGGTTTGTGCGTAATGAAAAAACTAGAGGTGAAAAAAAAATAAAAAATAATTTTAAACTCACACCGAACAAAACATTTAGTGTGACTCAATTAGGTGAATGGAGCACGTATAAAATTGGAATCTATAATACAAATGATGATGATGGTTTTGTAAAAGTCTTCAAAGATAATAAATTAATATTTGACTACAAAGGCATAACATCTGACTGGAAAGGAAAATACACTGGTACTAACGTAAGAATAGGTGTTTATAGAGACTCGGGAAAACAAATTGGAATTGAATACCCCGATCAATCTATCCATTTTGATGATTTTATTGTTGTCTCAGATCAAAAAACTTTAGACCAACTGATCAGAAAGAATGAAAAACCCAATAATTGATTAAATTAAATTGAAAGAGCGGTAACTATATTCTTAACGACATTATGTAGATAATTTAACCAGAATTTAAAGTGAGGGACTCGCATTTTGAAGAAAAGAAAGAGAATATAAAGAAAAAAGGTAATTCCAATGGAATCAACCAAAATCCCAAAAATGATTATTAAAAAACAACTTAAAAAGGGAGTTATTAAGAAACAGCTTAAAAAGGTTGATAAAGCAATTGTTGAAATTGCGGAAATGAAATTTGAAAATTATGAAGAAAAAGAAGAAAAACTAGACGCGCTTGTTTTTTTAAAGAATCAAATATTGACGAAAGCGGAGGAGTTACTATGAACGGAAGACTAGACAAGGTTGCTATGACCAATAAACTAATGCAACTCAAGAGAGAACTGCACTACAAATGTGCGATTGGTGAAAAGGGGAAATGGGAATGTATAGGAGCAAACGATTATCTCAACAGAGTGTTTGATGCATTAGATGAATTTTGGCAGTAAATACTAAACAAAAAAAAAGAATTGATATAGCGACTTGTTGGGCTACTAAAAGAATTTCTGTTATGGATAATCTAGAAAGATATGAAGACAGTTATGCAATAGCAGAAGAATTTAGAGAGTGGATACTGCATATAGGAGAAAAGAATGAAAATTTAAGAGATTCTTTTTTAAACTTACCAAAGGAATTAAAAGAATTATTAGACCAAAAAGTCAACGATTAAATGAAACGCTTAGCTTTATTTATTGTTTTCCCACTTATATTTGGTTTTGGAAACGATAAAGCAAGATTATGCGAAGACCTTAAATTTGCAATAAATAAATCAAAAAATGATTATCAGCAAAAAATATCATTTGCGAAACAAAGCAAAGAATTTGCTAATGATAAAATTACCAAAATTTATGCCATAGAGACAAAATGGGAGGATCTTTTTGATAGTCCTTATGAAATAGAAAGCTTATGTAATGAATATTTCTTAATAAAAGAATTTGATATTGATTTATCTAGTGAATGTTATTTGTTTGAAACTATCTTAAAAAGTAGAAATTATAGTGATGATGATTTTGATTTTATGCCAGAAGAAAGAAGACAAAATGCTCAAGATCTTAAAGAAGAATTTAAAGCAAAATATGATCAAATTAATAAACAAGCAAAAGAAGATTATTTATCAGAACAAAAAGAAATGCAGAAAATATATCGAAAGAAAAAATGCGATTAGGTCACTTATGGTTTTTAAATGAAACGCTTACTACTGGCAGCTAAATTAAATAGGATTGAAAGTCGATCTAAAATAAGGGGCAATTATCTCCTTTTAATAAGCTATCTTTAAAAAGATATTCCAAATTTTAAAAGCAAATAAAAAAATATTTCTATAAAGATGGAATTACCAGAAGCAATTCTTTTTGATTTAGATGGGGTATTACTAGATACAGAACCATTACTAGCTAATGCCTGGTATGAAACCGCAAAAGAATATAATTACTATTTATCAAACGATAAATTACTAGAATTAAAAGGAAGAAGAAGAATAGATTGCGCAAAAAAAGTTTTCAAATGGATAAATGAAGAAATCACAATAGAAGAATTACTCATTACTCAAAAGTTAAAAGTAGATAAAGTACTTACTAAAGCAAAACCTTTTAAAGGAGCAATAGAATTAATCAAATTTTGTATAAATACAAAATTACCTATTGCACTAGTAACAAGTAGTAGTAGTGAAAGTTTTAAAATAAAAAGCTCTGCAAATCCCTGGTTAAATTTATTCAATACAAAGGTTCTTGGAGATGATAAATTCATTTCTGATGGCAAGCCTTCGCCTGATCCTTATTTGAGAGCATTAAAAATATTGGATGTAGATCCTAGGAAATCATGGGTTATAGAAGACTCATATGCAGGATCTATCTCAGGACTTAAAGCGGAATGTAATTTAATGTTTTTTTCAAAAGATATTGAAATACTAAATAAATTAATAAATGAATTTAACCAAGAAAAGATTCAAAAAATTAATGATTTATCAGAAATTATTTATTATTTAAAGTTATATAAAGGATTTTAAATCCATCTAATAAATTTGCTAATTCTTCTAATATTTTTTCCTTAGGTAATTCTTCCAATAAAACAAATAAATGAAACGCTTGATATTAACTCGACCCAAAGACTAAATTAATGGAATTTTTAAAGGAGCTTTGGCAGAATCATTATGACCCATACCATGCAATTCTTGGTATAGGTGGAATAATATTATTGTTGGTAATTTATAATCGATTACTCAATAAATATCATTAATCACAAACCATCGTAGATTAAGCAGCATCAGATATATTGTTATTCGTATCTTCAATCTTTTCAATCTCTTTAATCATTTCCTCTAGCCATAAAGTATTATCTTCTGATCTCTTTTTAAAATAAGAAATCTTAGGTTGATTGATTTCTAATGTCTCATAATCTCCACTCATAAAATTTTCCTAAATTTATAACCACTTAAATTTTAGTTAGTTTATTTATTAGTTTTACTAAGGGGAAAATAAGAAAAAATTAATTTATGGTTAATATGAACTAAGACAAATTAAATATTATTTATAAAAATATCGGCACTTAATTTACCTAATGCTAACCACCAGTACAGAAACGAACCGCATCAGCTGTTGGCGAACCAGTCGCTTTCATTTCTTCAACACATTCATTAAAGAACTTTGATTCTTTTTTTAATGAGCAAAAGCTTAGTGCAATAGCTACTAAGGCAACAGCTGATACAACTGCTGATCCTAGTTGTATCACTCCGTAAGCAAGCATAGCTTTATTCTTTTTAAAATCTTTTTTTGTATCTTTCTTTTTATCAGACATTTTTTTTGAAATTCTTAGCTTATTATATTCAACTAAATAACTAGACTCCACATAAAGAAAAGGTGAGTTATAAAGTTAAATGTATATTGTTAATCCCATAACCAAATTCTGAAGAGGAAAAGCTCAAACTAAAGAGTAGAAAAAGTGATGAGAAAATTAATTAAAAATTTATTTGAAATTAATTATTTTGTGATTGGTTTTTGAAAATAATTTAATTTCTTAAAGATAACGTTTTCTTAAATTATTTTTAAATTTCATATGACATAAATATAGATAATTGAATAATCTTAATGCATATTGATGATGCAGTGTTTTTAGAGGATTTATGCCCTAAGCTCAAATTAAGATTCTGGCGAAAGTCTATTCATACATTTACGAGCAAAAGATGCATATATTGCGGAAAACCTTCAGAATCTATTGATCATATATTGCCACGAAGTAAAGGAGGTTTAAACTTAACAGAAAATTGCGTTCCAGCTTGTCTTTCATGCAATGGAAACAAATCAGACGAGAATGTTTTTTCTTGGTACAGAAAGAAAAATTTTTATGACCCTCGAAGAGCAATGGCTATTAGAGCATGGTTAGAGGGAGATTTAAGATTATCTATAAGATTATTAGAATGGGCTAATAAAGAAATTAAGGAAAATAAAGAAAATTTTGAACAAGAAGAATTAAATCTAGATGCTGCTTAACTAGAAAATTTGAGTGAAATTTGAGGGGACGCTTATTAAAAACAATACTTTTGTTAGGTTCAATTTTTGTTGTTTTTATTTGTTTTAATCCAATTTCAAGAATTTATATTGCTGATTATTTAGAAAAGATATCCTTATTTTTATTTAAAACAGTAAGTGAAGAAGATTTAAATAAGTGGTATGAGAAAAGAGATAAGTATGAATTACTTGAGAAATTAGGAGGAACTTCTTATTGATTGACAGTCGATCTACAATAAGTAGCAATTAGCTTCTTTTTTATGTCAATTGAAACAACTGTTTTAGATTTCAAATTAAGCAATACTTTTGAGGAATATGAGGCTCACATGACCGCTCCTGAACAACAAGCCATGTTTAAAGAGATGGGAGTAAAAACCTTTTATATTGGCAAATCGTTAGAAGACCCAAAGAGAGCAACCGTTATGTTTCAAGGACCAGTAAATACTTGTTACGACATCTTTATTAACCCAGAAACCAAACCAATAGTTGAAGCATCTGGTCATATTTATGAAGGAACAATAATTAACCGCTGGATTTCTGAATAATTTTGAAATGCTTACTAACTTGCACCTCCAAAAATTAGAAATTGACAGTCGATCTAAAATAAGGGGCAATTAGCTCCTTTTTCTTGTGAAGAGATTTGTTTTATTACCCTTATCATTGATTTTACTGACTAGTTGTTCCGCCGTAGATAATTATAAAAGCGAGTTAAAAGAGGAATTAAAAACCGAATTAAAATCTGAAATCACAGCTACTTTAAAAGAAGAATTTGATAAAAATAATAAATACGAGATACAAATTATAGATGATACTTTACTGGGTATAAGTAATTTTGAAACAGAACAACCTAGCTATGGAGGTTGCAGAGTTGAAGGGGATTTTAAATTTAATATAAAAGTACCTGACAATTTTACTGGTGATATTTCAGATACAGAAGCAACTTACCTAATTAAAGGAAAAGAAAAAATTTATTCTTATTTTGAGACATTCATTGATGGTAAATCTCTTAATGGTACAAATTTATATGAATACGAAGAAAATCGACTTTCTACAGATGGACAATTAATATGTTCAATAAATTCTTCTGATGATATTAAATTAAAGTCTTTTAGTAAAAAAATTATGTTATTCCGTGCGATCAAGCCACTAGTAAAATGAAACGCTTACTACTTCTACTAATTTTTAAATACTAAAATTGATTCTAAAAAAATGGTACAAATTTTTTAACCCGCATATCGCTACAGAATGGATTCAGATTAACCCCCTAAGGGGTCTAGAAGCCCCTAAAAGGAGCCTTAGCCATAAGATGATATATATCAATTTGATATGCAGTCCCTTAAGTCAAGCTATAAAGTTTGTTATGACTCTATTTATAGATATTAGAGTGGTCCTGCATAATTATCTTTTTAATAAAGGAAAAGCCGGTATTCGAGTCTTTTTATATCCTAATTAATAAATTATTTATTTATCTAGCGATCTGTTGCCTCAGTTATAACTTAGTTTTGTGAGCGATTGCTAATATGGTCCTGCAATTGGTACTGCAATTTGGTCCTGCACTGTGGTCCTGCACCCCTAATTATGAAAAATAAAATACCTACCAAAAGCCTGTAATAACAAGCAGTTTGATAGGTAACACCGGATCCCCGTCAGTTCTCTGCTGCATCGACCTGGAAATGCCAGAAGAGGATTCAAAGTGGGCTTTCGTTTCCGATTACAAGATCGGTTTACTACCGCATCACGACAGTCTCCTCATGTCGAAAGAGAGTCAGATCAGAGCACATAAAGAAGAACTTAACCAAAGATCCAGTGATCTAACTCTAACTTATTTTTTTATGCATTTGGAGATGGCCAAATGTCTCTCACCATAGTTAATAAAACTTGAGCCTCATCATATCTTTCTGAATAAGTTTTACCGTTTAATAAAAATGTGATATGAGCCATTTTTCTTCCCAGAATTTCGCGAGATTTGCCATAACAATGAATATTAGAACCCTCAATTTCAGATAACATCTTAATTCTGGTTTCCATTGAGATTGGGAAATTCTTTCTTAATCCAAGTAGATTTATCATAATTGCCCCTTCACAGTTCATTTTAATTTCAGGTGGCATTATCCCAGAAGAAATACAAACATATTGATCAAACTGACTTGAAGTGCAAGCTTCAATAGAGAAATGAGCTGAGTTATGTGTTCTAGGAGCTATTTCATTAATTAAAAGACCATTATCTCCATAGAAGAATTCAATAGCTAAAACTCCAAAGTAATTAAGTTCATTGACTATTGAAGAGAAAATGTTTATTGCAAATAAGTTCAAATCATATTCATTTGTTCCAGGTGCAAGAACCCAATCACAAACATGGTTTGATTGGAATGTCTCAACTATTGGAAAGAATCTTATCTTACCTGTCCTATCTCTCGAACCAACGAGAGCTAGTTCTTTTTCATACTCTATCCATTCTTCTATTAACCATTCATCAGAATTATTCTCTGTTAAAAAAGAATCTAAATCTTCTTTTGTCTTTATTTTTCTGTTCCCTTTACCGTCATATCCACCTTTATTTGATTTTGCCATTAGAGGAAAATTCCAATTATTGATTTCCTCATCAGAGAGATTTTTAAAATCTTCAATGCTTATCCATTTTGGACAGGGAATATTCATTCTATCTATTAATTTTTTTTGAGAAAACCTATCTACTAATGGCTTGATTGCATTAAGGCTTGGGACAAAAATATCTTTATTGTCAATTAAATTTAATTTATCAATTTTTATCCATTCATTTTCAAAAATTATTTTTTCACACTCATTAATTAATGATTTATTACCTCTTATCTTTAAAGGATCAGCCTCTATGACATGATCTGCTTTTGAACCAGCAGGATCATCACAAGATTTTGTTTGCACACATACTTCTAAATTTCTTTTTTTTGCTGCCTCGGTTAACATCAAAGCCAGTTGACCACCTCCAATTATTCCCAGGGAATAATTTTTCTTAATATCGTTTATATTTTTT
>CACNAI010000034.1 GCA_902618335.1 uncultured Prochlorococcus sp.
ATTACCTTTATCTACCAAACGTTGTATCACATCCATTAATTTATGAACATCATAAAAACTTAACCCAGTAGTCGGTTCATCAATCAAATATAAAGTTTTTCCAGTAGCCCTTTTTGACAATTCCGTAGCTAACTTAACTCTTTGAGCCTCTCCACCAGATAATGTAGGAGCTGGCTGACCTAATTTGACATATCCTAAGCCAACATCAACCAATGTAGATAATCTATCAGCAGCTTGAGGTATAGCAGAAAAAGTTTCTGCAGCTTGTTCAACAGTCATCTCTAAAACATCAGATATATTAAAACCTTTATATTTCACCTGAAGAGTTTCCCTATTAAAACGAGCTCCTTTGCATACTTCACATTGAACATACACATCAGGTAAAAAATTCATTTCAATTACATTGACTCCCTGACCTTTACAAGCTTCGCATCTTCCTCCTTTCACATTAAAGCTAAATTGACCAGCCTGATAACCCCTTGCTTTTGCTTCTACTGTGGCAGTAAAAATCTGCCTTATAGGATCAAAAGCACCAGTATATGTAGCAGGATTTGACCTAGGTGTTCTTCCTATTGGAGATTGATCAATAACGATAACTTTATCAATTGCCTTTATACCCTTTAACTCTTTTACACCTTGAGGAAAAGGGACTTTTAATCCTAGAGAATGACATAATGCAGGATGAAGTAATTCATTTATCAAAGTGCTCTTTCCACTTCCACTCACACCAGTTACAGAAACTAATCTTCCTAAAGGAAATTCAACAGAAATATTTTTTAAATTATTTTTAAAGCAATTATTTAAAATTAAACTTTTTTTTACAGATGATCTACGTTCTTTTGGAGTAGGAATCGATTTCCTACCACTGAGATAAGCTCCAGTTAATGACTTTTCTGAATTTAAGACATCTTGATAAGATCCTTTAGCAATAATTTCCCCACCATAAACACCTGCCCCTGGACCAATATCTACTAAATAATCTGCGGATTTCATAGTATCTTCATCATGTTCAACGACAACCAAAGTATTTCCCAAGTCTCTTAAGCTTTTTAATGTTTCTAATAATCTGTCATTATCTCTCTGATGCAAACCAATACTTGGTTCATCTAATACATATAAAACACCAGTAAGACCAGCACCTATTTGTGTAGCCAATCTAATACGCTGAGCCTCACCACCAGACAAAGTCATAGCTGGTCTATCTAAAGTCAAATAATCTAAACCTACATTAATTAAAAACTTCAAACGTAAACGAATCTCTTTTAAAACCAATTCACCTATCTGCTTTTGCTTTTCTGATAAAGATATATTTTCTTTCTTTGTCTTACCTAAACCCATGAGGCGCTCTACGTGATTTAGGGTTTCAGAAACGCTTATAGAAGTTAAGTCAGTAATGTTGTATGGACCAAGTTTAACGGCCAAAGCCTCAGGTCTTAATCTTTTTCCAGAACATGTCTTACAGGGAACTAATTCTAGATACTTTTCTAATTTTTGTTTAACTGATTCTCCATTGGCTTCATTCAATTGCCTTTCTAATATTGGCAAAATACCCTCAAAAGGTCTTTCAAAACCACTAGAAGTTTTAAAACGACTATCAGCTTGAATTAATATTGGTTTATCTGATCCCAAAAGTAGAACTTGTTTTTGCAAATCACTTAAATCTTTCCAAGGAGTTTTTAATTCAAAACCATAAGCTTGACCTACAGAATAAAGTAAAGAAAAGTAATAAGTATTATCTTTCTCACTCCAAGGAGCTATTGCAGCATAAACAGGCAATGTTTTATCAGGTATAACTCTATCTGCAGTAAATTTTTTTAAATAACCAATCCCATGACAATCTGGACAAGCACCATATGGGCTATTAAAAGAAAATAATCTAGGAGAAAGTTCTTCTACAATAGAGCCATGTACAGGACATGCATAATTTTCTGAATAAAGTTTTTCTCTCTCTAAGTTAGAAGGTAAACTTTCTCCTTTTTTTGGAACAACCTCTACTACTGCTAAGCCATCGCCTCTTTTGAGACAAGTTTGTAGTGAATCATTTAATCTTTCTTGTATTCCTTCTCTTGCAATTAATCTATCAACTACTACCTCAATATTATGAATTTGATTTTTATCTAATTCAATACTATCAGCAAGTTCCCTTACCTCTCCATTGATTCTTATCCTAGCAAATCCTTCAGCAGCTAGTCCGCTTATTAATTTTGTATGTGTTCCTTTCTTACCTCTTACAACAGGGGCCAACAATTGGTACCTTGTTCCTTCTGGTAAAAGAAGAATTTGATCGACCATTTCATCAATTGTTTGAGGCGCAATTGGAATCCCGCAGTGGTGACAATGAGGCTCACCAGCACGACCAAACAATAATCTTAAGTAATCTTGTATTTCTGTTACTGTTCCAACTGTTGATCGAGGATTATGACTTGTGGATTTTTGATCAATTGAAATAGCAGGTGATAAACCTTCAATATTGTCAACATCTGGTTTATCTACTTGACCCAAAAATTGCCTTGCGTATGCAGAAAGACTCTCAACATATCTTCTTTGTCCTTCAGCAAAAATAGTATCAAAGGCCAAAGAACTTTTACCACTTCCACTAACCCCTGTAAAAACTATAAATTTATTCCTAGGTAGAGAAAGATCAATATTTTTTAAATTATGCTGACGAGCTCCCCTAACATTAATTGAGTTATCTTCTTCAAAACTACTATCGACTTTATTAACCATGCTTAAATCTAAATAATGATTTAAAAAGGTTATTATAGTAGAATTTTTTCTATTTTACGCAGCTGAGCGATCAAGAAGTCTAGAAGCATATTCATTTACTTCGCACGAACCTCCACCTATAAGTTCTATTAGTTCATTTTTTCTTTGATTTTTTGTAGTTAGTTTTGCAATTGAAGTATAAGTTATTCCATTGGTTACGTTTTTATTAACTTTGAAATGAGCTGATCCCCTAGCAGCTAGGAATGGCTGATGTGTAATACATAAGACTTGTTGATTTTTAGAAATTTCTTTAATAAGCTCAACCAAAGAAAATAGAGATTTACCACTTAAACCACTATCAATTTCATCTAAAAAGAAAGTATTGGGTTGTTTAGAAAGACTAGATTTAATAGCTAATAAAAATCTTGACATTTCTCCGCCAGAAATAACATTTGATAATGGAGCAAGCTTCTGATCAGGATTAGCCGAAAACAAAAAATTTATATCATCAATTCCATCACCAGAAGGCTTGCATTCAGAAAATTGAATTGAAAAATTTGCATTTTCTAAACCTAGATTGCTTAAAATTGACATTACTGAATTTTGTAACTTTTTAGCAATTTTTTTTCTTTCAGTAGATTGAATAACAAATAAAGAATTCAGTTTACTTTGTAAATTCATAATTTGAGCTTTAATCTTGCAAATCTCATTGCCTTGATCATTTTCTTGAAAATACGTTTTTAATTGATCGCGCTTTTCAATTAATTGAGTTAGATCCAATGAAAAAGTTCTCTCTAAGTTTTTTAAAAAGAATAATCTTTTTTGTATTTCTGGAAGATTAGAGTCATTATTTTCTATTTCTTGCAAATATAATTTTAGATCAAAAATTAAATCTTCTACATCAGCATGAATATTTAATAACTTCTCTCTAAATTGTTGAATCTTTAAATCGAAATCTGCTGTTTTATTTAAAATCTTTAGTGATTGATTTATAAAAGAAGTTACTGACGGTTCATCATGACTGAAATTATTTAAATTTTCTAATGATGATTTAATTGAATTATTAATTTCAAGATTATTTACAAGTTTATTTTCTAATAACTCTAGTTCTAAAATTTCTTCACTTGAATTTAAATCAGCTTCTTCTAAACTCTTTAACATGTGCTTAATTGCCAAATTTTTTTCTTCTTGATTCCTAGAAAACTCTATTTTTTCATCCATTAGACCTTTTAAAACTTTAGTTTCTCCCCATATACTTTTAATCCTTTCGCTAGTGTCTCTAAATTCTTGAGAACATAAGTCATCAATAATTAGTCTTCTTTTATCTAGAGAATCAAAGATAAAAATGTCAGATTGACCTGCAAAATCTATTAAAAACCCTCCAAGTTTTTCTAATGATTGTCTATTAATTGGTAAATCATTAAGGCTATATTTAGATAAAATTTTATTATTTTTTTTATAAGATTTTCTTTTAATTTTTAGTTCTGAAGAAGTTATTTCAAAACCATTAATAATTAACCAATTATTAACTTGATAAGAAGAAGAAAATATCGCCTCAATAACGCAAAAATCTTTTCCTGGACGTATTAAATGTTTTAGAGGTATATTAGTTCCACCGAATAAAGCATTTAGGGAATCCAAAATTAATGATTTTCCTGAACCTGAATCCCCAGTTATGATATTCAAACCTTTTTCGAAATTAATTTCTATAATTTCTATTAATGCAATATTTTCTATTTTTAGTTGTACTAACATGATAAATCTTCCATATAAAAAAATTAACTTCTTTTTTGAAAAAATAAAGGTTTTAAATATATAAAGTTATGAAAGAAGATTTTACTGATTTTATTGAGGTCTCTGGACTCTTAAATTACGATCCAGATACAATTTCTAAAATTTACAAAAAAAATCCAAAAAGACTTTTAAAAAGACTTTGGCAAACACTCATGCCTATTTTTGCTTACATCTTCTCCGTGGGATGGGATAAAATAACTGGAAGATTGAAAAATGAACAACAAGCAAGATTTAGAGCAAGAGAATTAACAAATTTGCTAGTAGAACTTGGGCCTGCATTTGTTAAGGCAGGTCAAGCTTTATCAACAAGACCAGATATAATCCCAGGGATTCTTCTAGAAGAATTATCTGAATTGCAAGATCAACTCCCTGGGTTTGATGGCAATAAAGCTATGGAGTTAATAGAAGAAGATTTAGGATACAAAATAAATGAGATTTTTTTAGAAATTGATAAAGAGCCAATTTCCGCTGCTTCTTTAGGGCAAGTACATAAAGCTAAATTAAAAAACGAAGATATCGTTGCAATAAAAGTTCAAAGGCCAGGATTGCGAGAACAAATAACCCTAGATCTCTACATAGTTAGAAATATTGCTTATTGGCTAAAAAACAATATCGGATTAATAAGAAGTGATCTAGTTGCTTTGATTGATGAATTAGGCAAAAGAGTTTTTGAAGAGATGGATTATCTAAATGAAGCTGAAAATGCAGAAAAATTTAGAGATATGCATAAACATAACAAAATGATTGCCGTACCAAAAATTTATAAAGAAATAACTTCTAGAAGAGTATTAGCAATGGAATGGATAGACGGTACAAAATTAACAAATTTAGAAGACGTAAAAAAATTAGGAATTAATCCTGATGAAATGATTGATATAGGAGTGCAATGCAGTTTAGAACAGCTATTAGAACATGGTTTTTTTCATGCAGACCCACATCCAGGAAACTTATTAGCTTTGAAAGATGGAAGATTATGTTACCTAGATTTTGGAATGATGAGCGAAGTTTCCAGAGAATCTAGATCAGGATTAATTCAAGCAGTAGTACATTTAGTAAATAAAAACTTTGATAAATTGTCTCAAGATTTCGTAAAATTGGGCTTTTTATCAGAAGAAGTTAATCTAGAACCCATTGTTCCAGCATTTCAAGATGTTTTCATTAACGCCGTTGAACAAGGAGTTTCGAAAATGGATTTTAAAAGCGTTACAGACGATATGTCTGGTGTAATGTATAAATTTCCCTTCAGACTACCCCCATATTATGCGCTTATAATTAGATCATTACTGACATTAGAAGGAATTGCTTTAAGTGTCGACCCAAACTTTAAAATATTAGGAGCAGCTTATCCATACTTTGCAAGGAGATTAATGGAAGATCCTGATCCACAATTAAGGGAAAGCCTTAAAGAAATGCTTTTTGATAATAAAAAATTTAAATGGGACCGTTTAGAAGATTTACTTTCAAACGCTGCTAAACAGACAAATCTGGATTTAGAAAAACTTTTAGATGAAGTAATAGATCTTCTCTTTTCTCCAAAAGGAGGTTTTCTTAGAAATGAAATAATTGAAGGATTAACTAATCAAATAGATTTACTTTCTCTAAAAATGTTAAAAAATTTAAATAGCTTTCTTCCAAATTCAATCAAGTTAAATATAACTGAGGAAAAAAACAATTTAAGTGAACTTATCATGTACATAGAGCCATTTAAAAACTTTTTAGAGATTTTGCAAAAAGTACCTGGTTATTCTATTGATATTTTCCTAAAAAGAGTTCCTCGACTTTTAAATGAACCTTATACAAAAGAAATGGGCATAAAGATAGCTAAAAAAGTAACTGAAAAAGGGGTAGTTAGACTTGTAAAGATTGCAGCTGGTGCAAATATCTGAAGTGAAATTTATCAAATTTCTAAAAATAAAAATATTTTTTATTTTAATAATTTCACAATTACTTTTTAATACTTCAAAAGCTAATTCTGCTGAAGAAATTAAAATCATATACAACATATTTTCTAGAACAATCAAAGTAAGTTCATTAAAAAAATTTGCTGATGAAGGTAATTCAACAAAAAAATTAAGAAAAATCTTAAATGCAACTGGGTCTCCAGATAAGGAAATTAGATCAGTATTAAATAAAGATTTTGAAATCCCTATCACAATTGCAAGCAAATTAGTATATTCGGAAATAGGAAATGTTTTTTTAAAAAGACTTTCTTCTATTATCCACCCAACCAAAGCTGACGATGAAAAAACAGGCATGTTGGCACTCAGAGCAAGTGTAATTCAGGGTATTTATATGGGTAATGGA
>CACNAI010000035.1 GCA_902618335.1 uncultured Prochlorococcus sp.
ATTTATTTCATATCTATCCCATTCAGCAATCATTTCAGGTCTAAAAATAAGATAATCGATAAAATTATTCGTTATCTTTTTTGAAAGATTATGTATATCTCCATCAATTGTCTTTTTATTATCCAAATATTTATTAATCCAATTTCTAAGTGGGAATGATTCTTTGAAGTTATTTAATTCTTCTAAAGAATCAATAATACCCCATTTGATTGAATCAAAATTCCATAGACCCATATCAATTTCAGGGAAGAAATTTGTCAATAATGATTCGGTATAACTTGATATTGTCTTTAATTCATAAAGGGCACTTATTTTGTTTTTTATAGTTATTTGTTCACGTAACCAATTACCCAAGAAATAATTTGGAACTGCTATTTCTAATTTCTCAGTTATAAAAGGAGGACATATTTTTAATTCTTTTGCCAAGAGCTCACTGATTACTTCAATTTTGTTTGACTTATATAGATTGAGCAATTTATTAATTAGCTATATTACTCAACTTTAAATGGATCTTTAATTTCTGCATTAGGAAATTCGAATTCCCCCACAGCGACAAACTCTAAACGAAGCTTTAAGAAAGTAATAAATTTTTTATCCGTCGATAAAATAACCGCTGGGGGGGATGGGATCTTTGCTGCCAGGTTAACAAATTGAGTACTTTTCAAAAAAGATGGATTCTTTAAGAGCCAAAAATCTATTTCTTTATTGTTTTCTTTATAATTCCTCTTCCTCTCTTTCAAAATCTCATCCACTGGTTCTTCAACTGTTAAAAACTTTTCACTTGCTGCTACGAAAAAATATGTTGTCATTTTGAAATTTAATTTAATGAAATAAGTGACTTCATTTCACGAACAGACTTTTCTAGTCCCACCGCTAAAGCCCTTGCAACAATACTATGACCTATGTTCAACTCGTTCATATTGTTAATTGATGCAATTTTTTTAACATTATTGTAGTTAAGTCCATGCCCAGCATTAACAACTAATCCGAGGTCATTTGCTTCATGAGAAGATTCGATAATCCTTTGAAGCTCCTCATACTGATCGAAACCACTTAGTTCTGCATATTTTCCAGTATGTAATTCTATAAAATTAAACCCAATTTCTTTAGAATATTTGATCTGCTCACTTAAAGGATCAATAAATGCACTTACTTCTATATTTGAATCTTTTAAAGATTTAACAAAATTCTTGAGATAATTAACTCTACTTTTAACATCCAAGCCTCCTTCCGTGGTAACTTCCTCTCTTTTCTCTGGGACAAGTGTTACATAATCTGGAACAAGTTTTTTAGCAATTTCTAGCATTTCCTCTGTAGCAGCCATTTCTAAATTGAGTTTTGTTTTTATAGTTTCTTTCAAAAGGAATACGTCTCTATCTTGTATATGTCTTCTATCTTCTCTTAGGTGAACAGTTATTGAATCTGCTCCTCCTAATTCTGCTAAAAAAGCAAATTGCACAGGATCTGGCTCCACAGTTCTCCTGGCCTGTCTAACATTTGCAATATGATCGATGTTAACTCCTAAAGTTGTCATAATTTCATGAAATTTAGTTTCTAGACAATCTACTAACCGCCCAATAATAGCTAATAAAAAATTACATATACTTAAATTATTAATATATAGTTAATTGAACTTGAAGAAGAAATCCATCGATATTTGGTATGAAATTAATCCAATATTGGGTTTTATAGCTATGCTCATAACCCAAGATGTAGTCATGAGATTTTTCTTTAGTAAAAAGAAAATTATAAATAATAGTTTATCAATACCAAAAAATTCCTCAATAATTTTAGCCCCAACACATAGATCAAGATGGGATGGACTGGTCCTGACCATGGCTATGGGTAGAAGAGTATCCAAAAAAGATTGTAGGTTTATGGTTACTAGATCCGAAATGAGAGGAATACAAGGGTGGTTTTTAAAAAGACTAGGATGTTTTTCTATTGATCAATTATCTCCATCACTATCCGCTTTAAGATATGCGGTTAATCTTATAGAAAAGAAGCAACAACTTGTAGTTTTCCCTGAGGGTAAGATAAATAAATACGGTAAAGCATTAATTCTCAAAGAGGGGTTATTCAGATTAGGCCGATTAGCGTTAAAAAAAACTACCGCAATAATTGTAATTCCAATAGGAATCGCGTATAGCGAAGTATCGCCAAGATTTAGAGGAGAATTTTGTATATCTTTTGGGAAACCTATAAAGATGAATGATTATAAGAACTTATCAATTAAAGAATTTAATAAAGTATTAAATGAAAGAATGATTGAGGAGGAAAAAGTAGCTCTAAAAAATGTCAGGAGATGAATCCATCATAAGTTAGTATTAAGCTTAATAATTTATAAAAAGTATGAAATTTTTAAAGTTAATACCTATTTTATTATTACTTTTTGGGATTTATCCATATAAAAGTTTAGTTCACGCAGAAGTAAGCAATGCAAAAGATTATAAAGTGCTCTCGTCTAATAATCAAAAGTTATCTATCGCAAAAGTAGAAAATTACTTAAAACAAGGTGATAAGTCTTTCAAAAGTGATGACTTTGAAAATGCTAAAAATTCTTATTTAGCTGCAAGAAATTTAGCAACTCAACTAGCATCATTTTATTCTGATTTAAATAAAGCTTTTACTGGAGTTGATGCGAGAATACCCAATGAAATGAAAAAGAAAGGAAAGGCAAGCTTACAAATTTTAGCAGAAGCAAATTCTAGGCTTGCAGCTCTATATATAAGAAATGAAAAAGCTGATGTAGCCGTACCTTTACTCGTTGAAATTATTAGAATAATGTCTCCAGACAGTCCAGAAGGGAAAGGTGCTTATGAGAATTTAATACAACTTGGATTCGTTGAATCCATTTTTAGGAGGTAAAAAAATTTATTATGATTACCAAATCAGAGGTTATTAATTTAATTACTCAAAAATTACCTCATTCTAAAGTTACAGTTGAAAATCTCAAGGGAAATGATCATTTGCAAGTAACTGTGATTTCTTCCGAATTCAATGGATTATCATTAGTAAAGCAACATCAGCTAGTTTATTCTGCATTAAAAGAGGAATTAGCTTCAGAAGCTATCCATGCCTTGGCTTTAAAAACAGGAACACCAAATTAAATTATGGACCACTTAACTAAAGAAAAGATACAACAAATGATTGAATCTAATCCAATCATGGTATTTATGAAGGGGACAAAATTGATGCCTCAATGTGGTTTCTCGAACAATGTGGTTCAAATACTTAATTCTTTAGGGGTAGAATTTAGTACTTTTGATGTCTTAAGCGATTTTGAAATTAGGGAAGGTATTAAAGAATATTCTGACTGGCCAACAATTCCACAAGTCTATCTTAAAGGAGAATTTCTTGGAGGTTCAGATATCCTTATCGAAATGTACAATTCGGGGGACTTGAAAGAGAAAATAGAAATTGAATTAGCGTCTTAAGACAATTGATAAGTATAAATACCGATTTAGTTAATAAAAATTAATATTTCAAAAAGTTTTTTTATCAAAAAAACCTTTATTTTCTCCTCCATTTGGATCAATAAAACTTGAAGGATCTAGGATCCATCTTTCTATCAATCTTTCTAACTTCTCTTGATCTCTTTGCTCTAAACTACTGCAATTCCTTAAGGCTTGGAGATAACCATCACTATATAATTTGAGATCAGCTGGTGTATGAAAACGCGTAACCAAGTCTTGGCAACTATCGCAAAGTGATTGAAAATGACGAATCGCCTTAGGATTTTCAAATGATGTCATAATTTGATAGATTCAGATTTTTTATAAGCATTTGTTATACCTTATTAAGGACGACAAAAACTTGCCTGGCCAAACAGTAATTAAGTAATGCAATCAACTGAGAACATCTTAGCTTCAACCCCTGGTAGTTCACAATTGCCTACGAGCTCTCAAACCCCTTCAAGAGTTCTTGTTGTTGAACCTCACCCCACACTAAGAACTGTCCTTGTACAAAGACTTCGTCAGGATGGTCATCTTGCAGCTGCAGTTGGATCTGCAGTAGAAGCTATTGACCTATGCAGAGAACAGTCGCCTGATTTGTTAGTAAGCGCGGAGATCCTAGAGCAAAATACTGCGATGAGACTTGCTCAACAATTAGGAAGTTCAGTTATTGTATTAACTGCAAGGTCTGGAGTTGAAGCTCTAGTTAATCTTTTAGATGAAGGGGCTGATGATGTACTCAGAAAACCTTTTGGCCTTGAAGAATTAGCAGCAAGATGTAGAACTTTACTTAAAAGGGGACGAATTGGATTACAAGAAAAAGTAGAAGTTGGGCCCCTAGAGGTACATCTTCTTCTTAGACAAGTTACACTCAGCGAGAAGCCCGTAGAATTAAGCCCCAGAGAGTTTGCACTGCTTTGTGCACTTCTTATGCCACCTGGGATGGTAAGAAGTCGTCAAGAGCTTCTAAGAATGGCCTGGCCGCCTTTTAGTGGAGGACCAAGATCGGTTGATACTCAGGTCTTAACATTACGTAGAAAATTAGAACAGGCTGGACTAGGCGAAGGGGGTGGGATAACTACCGTAAGACAACAAGGATATAGATTTAGTATTGACAATATTTAACTTGTAAAGGCAAACAGTTCGCCAATAATCATAGATACAGAAATTAATGTAAGCAACTTGTATGTCCATAATGGTGACAGATAAGATATTTCATCAACATTTAATTTTGTATTTTTACGAATGATTAACAAAAATTTTTCGAAATTTTCCAGCCTTTGTGGAATAAGAAAATAATCTCCGTTTCTAATATTGAAGTAATAAACCTTACTGCCTTGGCTTGTAGGCAATGACTTTATTAACATAATATCTTCCCAAAGTATCTCCCAATTTTTTTACCAAAGTATTTAGAGATGAAGCTTGTTTTATATGAAATTTTATTATTGCAAGTTTCTACATAGTCACTTGTGATATTGATAATCAAAAACAAACCTAAGACAAAGATAAAAATTGAAAGAATTTTAAATTTTTCAATCGAAATTAATGGCAATGGAATAGTGAGTGCTAAATATAAAGAAATTAATGAACTTTTCACAAAAAAAAGAGTTTTGAATTTTTCTATCATCTCTTTATTTCAATTTAATCTGGTAATTTAAAACTATTTATATTTAATTTTGAACCTATTTTATGAGCACAAGCATAACCACTAAAAGCTACTGCATTTAAACCTTGACCGGGAAAACATGAATCCCCTACACAATAAAGGTTTTTGATTTTTGTTGTATTAAATGGCATCGGAAGAAGCCCAAGCAACTTTTGTTTAGGAATTGGGCCATAGCTACCTTGATATCTACCAAGAAATTTTCTATGAGTTTTTGGTGTACCAATTTCTTTATGGTCAATATTTTGATCAATATTTGGTAAAATTTTAGATATCTTTTCAATAAGAAATGAAAAATATTTCTCTTTCTTTTCAAGATATTCTTTTTTCGATAACCCCTCCCATTCATTAATTGATGAAGGTGTAAATGCATGGACAATATGCTTTCCTTCTGGGGCCAATGATGAGTCAAGTAAGGTAGGGATAGAGATAAATATTACTCCTTTTTCATTTTCTATTTCATCCCAATTATCAACAATTATATGGTGGCAATTAAAGTTTCTGCTTATTAGATTTTTTTCTACCCCAAGGTGAATTGATACAAAAGAAGGTGAAGGTTTATATCTTTCTGACCACTTATATTCACTTTTTGGAACATTTTTACTCGAAATCAATCCTTTCTTTTTACCAGTCAACCCAAATGTATCCCATCTAGTGGAATTGGATACGATAATATTTGAGTAAATTTCTTCTCCATTGGAAAGCTTAACTCCTACCGCTTTCTCATCCTTTAA
>CACNAI010000036.1 GCA_902618335.1 uncultured Prochlorococcus sp.
TTGTTATTTGAATCTATATAAATATGTTTCTTGTTATTGATAATTACGATAGTTTTACATATAACCTTGTTCAATATTTAGGAGAACTTTCTGTTGAGCATGAAATAACTAGAGAATTAATAGTTAAAAGAAATGATGAAATTACTCTAGATGAAATTATCAAACTAAATCCTTGTGGAATCCTATTATCTCCAGGTCCTGGTAATCCAGATCAATCTGGAATTTGTCTGCCAATACTAAAAAAATTATCTAAAAATATTCCGATATTAGGAGTTTGTTTAGGGCATCAAGCTTTGGCCCAAGCTTTTGGAGGTAAGGTTATAGTTGGGAAAGAACTTATGCATGGTAAGACATCCAAAATATTTCATAATCAAAAAGGTTTGTTTAAAGATATCGAGACTCCATTTGTGGCGACTAGATATCATAGTCTTATAGTTGATTCAAGTTCATTACCAACTTGTTTCGATATAACTGCTACTTTAGAAGACTCAACTATTATGGCTATTTCTCACAAAGAATATAAGCATTTACATGGAGTACAGTTTCATCCTGAAAGTGTATTGACACAATTTGGTCATAAATTAATTAGTAATTTTCTAAAAATGGCTGAACAAAAGTAAAATAAAAAAAAATTTATAATATGATTTCTCAAATTAAAAAAATTTTCTTTTTTATATTATTTAGCTCTTTTTTACCTACCTCATTATTGGCAAGGAATTTAGTAATAAAAAGTCTGGGACATAGTAGTTTCTTAATTAAAAGTGCTGAAAAATCGATTCTTATAAATCCCTTTAAAGCAATAGGTTGTGCAAGTAATTTAAAAGAGCCAAAAGAAGTCAATGCAGATTTTATTTTGGCTAGTTCTAGGCTTCTAGATGAAGGCTATAATCCTAATAATCAATTAATGTTTGTAGATCCAGGAATCTACCAAGTTGAGGATATTTTATTAAATGGAATTTCCGTCCCACATGACAGAGTAGATGGAAGAAGATTTGGGATGGCAACTGTATGGAGTTGGGAACAGAATGATCTTAAAATTGTTCATATGGGAGGGGCTGCTGGTGATATTGATATCAATAGTCAAATTATTTTGTCTCGCCCAGATATCTTATTTATTTCAATTGGAGGAGGAATAAAATCTTATGATGGGCAAGAGGCTTCAAGAATAGTTAATCTTCTAAAACCTAATGTAGTTATTCCTGTTCACTTTGCTCGTGGCAAAAAAATTAACAAAGAATGTGATTTCTCAAATGCTGAATTGTTTATAGAAAATATGAAAAATTTTAAAGTAAAATATGTTGGAAAAGATTTTCAAATAAAACCTAAAAGAATAGATCAAAATATAATTTATATTTTTGGTAATTAATTTATTAAATCTAAGACCTTGTAATTATCCCAGAAAAAAATCATTTGTTCTTTAGTTCCAATACTAACCCTTATTGAATTACCAATATCTTTTTTGTTTTCCATACTTCTTATAAGAATACCTTTTTCTCTCATCTGTTGTATTAAAATTTTAGGATCTTTTTTTGGCCAAATTAAGAAATAATTACCACCACTAAAATGAGTTCTGATTTTTGTTGATTTAAATTTATTTAAAATCCATTCCCTTGCTTTTTTTACTTCTAAAACATAATTATCAATATATGATTTGTCTTTAAGTGCTGCTAGTGCTGCAGTTATAGCAAAGCTATTGACATCATATGGTCCTGTAACTTTATTAATGTAATTAATTAAATTTTTATTGCCAAAAGTAAAACCTATTCTTAAACCAGCTAAACCAGCTGTTTTTGAGAGAGATTGGATTATTAGTATATTTTTATTCTTTTCAAAATCTATCGATTCAAGAAGACTATCTCCATTAAATTTTTCATATAGTTCATCAACAATTATCAATGCATCGTTTTTGATATTTGCTAAGTTAATTATCTCTTGAGCACTTAAAACTGTTCCTGTTGGATTATTTGGATTACAAATAAATATTAACTTTGGATTATGCTTTATAATTTTTTCACTAAATTTTTCGATGGGAAATAGAAAATTTTCTCCAATGTAAGAACAAGTTATTTTCTTCATCCCTCGCATTTCTGAACAAGGAGAATAGTAACCAAAAGTTGGATTCGTGGTTAGAAATATTTGATCTTTTTCTCCAAAGCAATTGAAGATTGCACTTATTGCTGCGTCTGCTCCATTAAAAATTCCTATTTCATCATTATCAAATTTTCTTGAATCAAGATATTTATCACATAAAAAATTTTTTAATAAATTATATTCTGGATAAATTGCAATCTCATTTAATTTTATCGCTTGTAATGCCTCTAAAACCTTAGGACTTGGACCTAGAGTATTTTCATTAAAGTCTAAGCGGAGTAAATTTCTTCTATTTTCTAAAGGTGCAGAGTAAGACTGCATATTCATTATTTCTTCTCTTGGTCTTGGGAAAAGATTATTTAATTGATCAAAATCATTCATTACATTCTTTCTAAAGTTTCAATTCCTAGAAGCTCTAAGCTTAATTTTAGTGTTTTTGCAGTTAGATCACATACATTAAGTCTAGAAATTTTTATGTATTTTTCTTCTTTGAGTATTGGAACTTGATCATAGAATCTATTAAAAGTCTGACATAGCTCAAACAGATAATTGCATAATCTATTTGGCATTAAGTCTTTTTCAATAGATATTATGACTTCATCGAACCTAAGTAATTTTCTTATAAGTTTCCATTCAGATTTATGTTCATAATTTATGTATTGAAAATCTTTAGAATCATAAAAAAAATCATTTTTTCTTTTAATTCCATTAATTCTTACAAGTGTATATAACAAATATGGAGCAGTATTTCCATTAAGGGAAAGCATTTTATCAAAACTAAATTGATAATTAGTAATCCTATTTTGGCTTAAATCAGCATACTTAACAGCTCCTAATCCAATAATTCTTGAAGTATTTGTAATAAAATCTTCTGTTTCATAACGATTTTCATCTTCTAATCTTTTTAATAAATCCTCTTTTGCTCTTCTAACTGCTTCTTTTAATAAATCTTTTAAACGTATTGTTTCACCTTCCCTTGTCTTTAGTTTTTTGCCATCAATTCCTTGAACTAAACCAAAAGGGACATGGTCCACTTGGCAATTGTCTGGGATCCATTTTGCTTTTTTTGCAACTTGAAAAACTCCAGCAAAATGATTTGCTTGTCCATGATCAGTTACATAAATAATTCTCGAAGCATCATCCCCATTAGGACGTTTATTGAATCTGTATCTTATCGCAGCAAGATCTGTGGTGGCATAGTTAAACCCTCCATCTTTTTTTTGAATAATTAGCGGTAAAGGTTTGCCTTCTTTATTAGTCATCCCATCTAAGAATACACATTTTGCTCCTTGATCTTCTACTAATATTTTTTTTAAATTCAAATCTTCAATAACGGATTTTAAGAAGGGATTATAAAAAGATTCACCTCTTTCTTCTATTTTAATTTTTAAATTTTTATAGATTTCATCAAATTCTTTTCTAGATTGATCACATAATAATTTCCAAGCTTTAATCGATTTAATATCTCCACTTTGTAACTTAACTACTTCCTCTCTAGATCTTTTTTGGAATTCAGATTCATTATCAAATCTTTTTTTTGATTCTTTATAAAATTGAACTAAATCACTTATCTTGATGTTCTCTATCTCTTCTAAATCATTTGAATATAAATCTTTGAGATGAGTAATAAGCATTCCAAATTGCGTTCCCCAATCGCCAACATGATTTAGTCTTAATACTTGATAACCTCTTAACTCGAAAATTCTGGATATTGAATCTCCTATTATTGTTGATCTTAAATGCCCTACATGCATTTCTTTAGCAATATTAGGACTAGAAAAATCTACAATGACTTTATTTGATAAGCCACTATCTAAATTTTTTTTAATTTGAGGTACTCCAGCCCTTTGGCATTGAACATTTGCTTTGATTTCATCTATAAGAACTTCATCTTTTAATTTTATATTTATAAATCCAGGTCCAGCTATTTCTAAACTCTTACATAATTTTGATATGCTTTTATTTCTATTTAAAAGTTCAATAAAATCATTAGAAATATCTCTTGGATTCTTTTTATATATTTTAGATAAACTTAAACAAACATTACATTGATAATCACCAAATTCCTCTTTTGATGATTGTGTAATTAAATTTTTTCTAAGAATTTCGAACTCTCTTTCTTTATCATTTTTTTTAAGACTATCTAAAAGAGATTGTTCAAAGTTATTTGTTAATTCTTTAAAAATGATTAGCATTATTTATTAAATTTATTTATCTATATGATTAATTAATATAACGCATACTGAAATCAATCCAATCACTTTTTGTTATTGAAGAACTTGTTGAAATCAAATCAATACCATTAATTAGATATTTACTAATTTCTTCAGGGTTTATTCCAGAAACTTCTATTATCAAATTTTTATTTACTTCTTTTTTTAAGCTATTTCTTGATAAATCTCTTAATTCTTGAACGTTTTTTTTGATTGTTTCAGGACTAAGTTCATCTAATAAGACACTATCCGCTCCTGCTAATACTGCTTCTTTTGCCTGTTCGATATTCTCAGCTTCAATTATGATATGAGTTGTAAAAGGCGAATTTAGGCGAATTTTTTGTACTGCATTCTTAAGATTATCTGTCCATGCAATATGATTTTCTTTTATCATAGCCGCATCGTATAATCCCATTCTATGATTCACTCCACCTCCGCATTTGAATGCATATTTTTCAAATATTCTTAAGCCAGGAGTTGTTTTTCTAGTGTCTGCTAATTTTATATTTGTGCCTTCTAACTTATCTACAAGATTCTTTGTATGTGTTGATATTCCAGATAAATGCATTGCTATATTTAAGCTGATCCTTTCACTAGCGAGTAAACTTTTTGAAGGTCCATATATTTCTAAGATTTTTTGATCTTTAACAAATTTATCTCCATCAGAGATATTAAATTTTGGACTGATTTTTAAATCAATTTTTTTAAAAATTTCTTTTATAATCTCTACCCCACAAAATATACCCTCCTCTTTTGCAATCCAATATGCATTACCATTATCTTCTGTAATAGAGGAACTTGTTAGATCTCCCCTACCTATATCTTCATCAATCCAATTATCAATGATCTTATTTATTGTTGGAGTATTCAGATCCACTAAATTAAAAAATAATTAATAAAAATTCAACTGAAGTTAGAAAAATAACTATAAATCACTTTGTAATTAAACTCAAATTTATTTACCAATACAAAACTTAGAAAAAATATTATCTAGAAGCTCCTCTGTTAATTCTTGACCAGTTATTTTAGATAAGTTTTGAATACCATCTCTAAGTTCTATTGATAACAAATCAAATGGCAATCTATTTTTAACTATTGAATCAGTATCATTTAAGTTAGATAGGCAAGCAGACAAATTCGTTAGATGTCTTTCGTTTAAAAAAATATTGATATTTTCTAATTGTTTTAATCCGCATTTTTTTATGATTGTGTCGATTAATAATTTTTCACCATCTTTATTCTTAATGCTCATAAGGATTGTGTTTTTTAACTCATTTGAATTAATATTTTTAGAGTCAATTAAATCTTTTT
>CACNAI010000037.1 GCA_902618335.1 uncultured Prochlorococcus sp.
ACGATAACAGTAAGTGATGGCATTTCTATGGGAACAGAGGGCATGAAATATTCCCTAGTTTCAAGAGAAGTAATTGCTGATTCCATTGAAACAGCATGCAATGCTCAAAGTATGGATGGAGTACTTGCTATAGGTGGATGTGACAAAAATATGCCGGGTGCCATGATTGCGATTGCAAGAATGAATATTCCATCAATTTTCATTTATGGAGGGACAATAAAGCCTGGAAAATTGCATGGAGAAGATCTTACTGTTGTTAGTGCATTTGAAGCTGTTGGACAATTAACATCAGGCAAAATTAATGAAGAAAGGCTAATCCAAGTTGAGAAAAATTGTATTCCCGGTGCCGGTAGCTGTGGAGGGATGTTTACAGCTAATACAATGTCTGCGGTTATTGAAGTACTAGGGTTAAGTCTTCCTCACAGTTCTACTATGGCTGCTGAAGATCTTGAAAAAGAACTAAGTGCAGATAAAAGTGCTGAGGTATTGGTCTCTGCAATAGAAAAAGATATAAGACCTCTAGATCTAATGACAAAGAAAGCATTTGAAAATGCAATATCAGTAATTATGGCAATTGGTGGATCAACAAATGCGGTCTTGCACATCTTAGCTATTGCGAATACTGCAGGAATAGAAATCAACATTAATGATTTTGAGAGAATCAGACAAAAAGTACCCGTTATTTGTGACCTTAAACCGAGTGGTAAATATGTGACGGTGGATCTTCATAAGGCAGGTGGGATTCCACAAGTAATGAAAATACTTTTGAATGCAGGATTAATACATAGCGATTGTAAAAACATTGAAGGCAAAACCATCTCAGAATACTTACAGAATATTCCAGATAAGCCTCCAACAAATCAAAATGTCATAAGAGACATAGATAACCCTCTTTATAAAAAAGGACACCTAGCAATATTAAAAGGTAACTTAGCGAGCGAAGGTTCTGTAGCCAAAATTAGCGGAGTAAAAAACCCTGTATTAACAGGTCCAGCAAAGATTTTTGAAAGTGAAGAGGATTGTTTAAAATCGATATTAAATAATGATATCAAGGCTGGCGATGTTGTTGTTATTAGAAACGAAGGTCCTGTAGGAGGACCAGGTATGAGAGAGATGCTAGCTCCTACATCTGCAATTGTTGGTCAAGGACTCGGGGAGAAGGTAGCTTTAATCACCGATGGCAGATTTAGTGGTGGTACTTATGGTCTTGTTGTGGGCCACATAGCTCCAGAGGCTGCTGTTGGCGGAAATATTGCTCTAATAAAAGAAGGTGATTTAATTACTGTAGATGCTGTAAAACAACTAATTGAAGTTAATTTATCTGACGAAGAATTAGAAAAAAGAAAAAAAGATTGGGTAAAGCCTACACCAAAATACAAAAGAGGAATACTTTCAAAATATTCGAAAATCGTAAGTACATCAAGTTTAGGGGCTGTTACTGATTTATAGATCAGCTCAAAGTTTATTTTCTTAATCAATAAAGCTTTTTATCCTATTTGCTAAGTTTTCCAATCTAGCGCTGTATTTTGGTGAGTTGCATTTTTTTCCATTATTGCTATTCATCCACAATGTTTTAACTCCACACCACAATATTGGTTCATCAGGAAAATTAAGCTTAGAGATAACTAAAACTAACTCTTTATTTGATTTAAAAAGTTCTAATTCAAGATCATAAATTTCTAATCTTTTACCTTCTTTATCTCGACATAAGATATTAACTGTTAAATCAATATTTTCATCTTCGAATTCGTATTCACCATTTATTTTTACTACAGAATGAACAAAAGGTTTATTTGTTAAATCTGCTGACTTGGCGATTAAGCTCTCTATATTTTTGGGTGGATTTTCAAATAACACTTATTGATTTAATTAAAACTTTTATTGAACCCTGTTTAAACTCATTATTAAGTAATCCATCATCACCGAACTTAGAATGTAGTAGTTGCAATCTTTTAATTTTAGATGGCTTGAATTTAAATGGAAAACGTACTTTATTAGCTCTTACTGAAGGTTTTAACTCACTAAAAGGAATTTGAACATTTGTTGTCCCGAATTTTTTTGTTGGGAATGATTTAATCCATCTAAGTCCACCCGGAATAAATTCGGTTAGTCCTAGTAGATCATCTTCACAAGCAACAGCAAATTTAAAAGTTCTTCCTTGTCCATCAATATTTAATTCAAAGGATGAATATTCAATTACGTTTAAAGAGGGTTTATAAATAGGTGATCTACAACTAACAAATCCTCCTGCTTTCTCGACAATATTGCCTTTCAATATCAAACCAGAATTTGAAATTTCACAAAAAGCTGAACTTGACCCGCCCATAACAGTATCATTTAATGTTTTCCAACCATCAAACTCCTTTTTCTGAAATAAAAATTTTTTCTTACTCATTAAATAATTTAAATTATTAATAGACTCTAACTAAATTTCTAATTCTTTTGCTGATTCCTGATCACAAAATATGGAAATTTGGTTAATAGATTTTATTAATTTTGATGGTGTTCTATCTGGTGGCTCTTTTTCATCTAATAACCTCTCAAGAGCAATTCTTTTAGAAGCTCCACTAACCAAAAATAATATCTTTGAAGAGGCTGAAAGGACCTTTGGAGTTAATGAAATTCTTTTTAATCCTTTGCCTTCATTAAAAATAACAAAATCATCTACATTATTATTTTCTTGATAAGGGAATAGTGAGGCTGTATGACCATCGTCTCCAAGACCTAATAATGTTAAATCAAAGGTTGGAGGGTTAGATCCGCATTTTTCAAATAATTTAGAAATAAATTGATTTTTTGTAGTTTCATCATCAGCATTTAAATCATTGAAAATTTCATAGAAAAAAGCTTTAGATCCAAAGTTAGTTAACAATGAATTCTTCAACATTAACGAGTTACTTAATTCTGAATTTGGATCAACACATCTTTCATCTCCTAAAAAGACATCAACCATATCCCATCTAATATCACTTTTTGATAAAAGCTTATAGACAGATTTAGGAGTTGAACCTCCACTTACACAAAATTTTATCCTGGAAGAGATGAATTTTTTAATTTTTGTGATGAAATTCCATCTATCTTAGTTGTACCTATAAATAATAAGGCTTTTATATTGATAGGGGGCTGGAGTGCAAAGTGTTTTACGAAGTCTGATGAAAAATGGATTAATAACTGGTCCAAAAAAATTAATAATATTTTTTCAAAAAATAAAATTTAAAAATAAATTATTGATTTAACTCTTTTATCTTTTGCTTCAAAACTTACTGATTCAGTATTTAGATTATAGTAAGCATTTTCAGAATTTATTTCATATTTATTTTCGTTATTTTCATCTTTTATTATATATTTTACTGGATTGAAAAATTCAATTATGTTATCTGAACCCAATATGGCTTTTCCAGAATTTAAGATGATATTTTGATTTTCAAATCTTATATTACCTTCTATTAGATAGTAAGTATTTTCTATATTCCAAACAAAATTATCAGCATATAAAATATCCCCATCTTTTGTAAGAGTTTTTAATTTAACATTCCCTTTCAATTTCAGGAGTTTATTATTATCTGATAATGAAGATTCTTCTGAACTAATAATATATTTAGTTTCTTCCCCATTGAGAATATTAATGATAGGGTTTTTTAATTCGAATTTTAATTCAATATTGTCATAACTTGAATTTGGACTGGTAATTGAATATATTTTATCTCCACTTTTAGAGAAAATAGTCATATCTAAACTGTTTATGTTTTGTTTAACTTTATTTTCATCAATTGAATTTGGGGCGCAACCAAACATAAATAATGGAATGAAAATTATTAATCTATAAATGTTGCTCATACTCAAGCTTATTGATGATTGGAGTGGGTTTAGGAAGACTTGAATTACTTACTAATAATCCCCAACTTAATTGCTTTCTCCAAGGAATTTCTTCTTTATATACAGAACCAAGTTGCTCATTAATTTTTGTAGATAATTCGGGCAATAATGGTAGTAATAACAATCCTATTATTCTTGTACTTTCTAAAACGTTATAAATAATTTGTTTAACTAGAGGTATACTATCTTTCTCTTTTATTAAGAGCCATGGCTGATTATCATTCAAATACAAATTTGTATTAATTGCTAGGCTAAGTACTTCATTAGCTGCAAGATCTAATTTGTAGTTATCAAAGTTATAAATATAATTTTCGACTGAAATTTTGGCATAATTCTCTAATTTATTTTCACTTAAAATTTTTCCATTATCTGGCACTTTATTATCAAACCATTTTCTAGACATAGATGATGTTCTATTTAATAAATTGCCAATTGTATTAGCTAAATCATTATTGATAATGTCAACAAATCTTTTATCTTGAAAATCTCCATCATTTCCTAGTGATATGTCTTTAATGAGGTACCACCTTACAGGATCATTTCCATATTTTGTAAGCAATAAATCAGGGTCCAGTACATTGCCCAAGCTTTTACCCATTTTCTGCCCTTCTCTCGTAAGAAACCCATGGCCAAAAACCTTTTTAGGAACTTTCATATTGGCGGAAATGAGCATTGCGGGCCAATATACAGCATGGAATCTCAGAATATCTTTGCCAATAAAATGAACATCAGCTGGCCATCCTCCATTAATTGATTTTTCCAATGAAGGTTCTTTCGCATCAGAACTAATAGCGCTTACATATCCAAGTAAAGCATCAAACCATACATAAAAGGTATGGTTATCGTATCCAGGGACAGGAATTCCCCATGTGACATTTGTTCTTGAAATTGAAAAATCCTTTAAACCTCTAGATACAAAATTTATAATTTCATTCTTTCTTTCTATTGGCTCTATAAAAGAAGGTTCGTTGATTATTTTTTCAATTTCTTTTTGATATTTTGAAAGCCTAAAAAAGAGATTCTCCTCATTTTTCCATTCTAGATTTTTTTGATGTATAGGACACTTGTATGTTGATGAGTTTTCTGGGTTATCTTTAAATTCTTCACAACCGACACAATACCAACCTTTTTGAACTCCCATATAGATATCATCTGATGCTTTTACTCTTTCATAAAATTCATTAACAACAAATTCATGATTTTTTGAGCTTGTTCTTATAAATTTATCAAAGGATATATTCCAATTTTTCCAATTATTATTAAAGATTTCTGAGATTTCATCACAATGTGATTTTGGTTCAATCCCCTTTTCATTAGCTGTTCTTTGTATTTTTAAACCATGTTCATCAACACCAGTGATGAACATAACATCTTCACCTGCAAGCCTTTTATACCTAGCTATTGAGTCACAAATTATTGTTGTATATACACTTCCTAAATGAGGTTTATCATTAACATAGTATAAAGGGGTAGTAATGACAAAAGT
>CACNAI010000038.1 GCA_902618335.1 uncultured Prochlorococcus sp.
TTTCCATAATTTTTATTTTTAAAAACAGAATAATAAACATCTCCATCCCTAGAGTATGCGTAACCTTTGTCCTCAAGTATTGTTATGAAGGAGCAGATATTGCATATATGATTCGTTGCTCTTGGCATACTATCCGGACGCATTATCCCTAAAGAATCCATATCTTTATGAAATTCAATAATATTCTTTTCAGATACTTCCTTCATTGAACTGCTTTCTTCTTTCGCTCTTTTTAAGATCTTGTCATCAATATCTGTAAAATTTTGGACATACTTTACTTTGAAATTACTGTAAATTAAAAATCTTCTCAATACATCCCAAGCTATATAACTTCTGGCATGACCAAGATGACATAAATCATAAACAGTTACTCCACAACAATAAATTTTTACTACATCATCAATAGGCTTAAAAACCTCAACTCTTTTGCTTAAAGTATTAAAAAGTTTGATCATCTTAGACTGAGTATTTCATAAGGTTTATTTTGTCTCCATCCAATTGTCTCCAATTCCAATATCAACTAAAAGAGGCACATTTAATTTTACACAATCTTCCATAGTTTTCTTTACTAATTTCGTCGTAATTTCCAAAGAATCTGGTTCAACTTCAAACAATAATTCATCATGTACTTGTAAAAGCATTTTTGCGGCAACGTTCATTTCTATGAATTTCTTATTTAGTTGAACCATTGCAATTTTAATAATATCTGCGCTTGAACCCTGAATTGGGGCATTGGCTGCGGCTCTTAGTGACTGTGCTTCCATGCCAGCTCTTCTTGCGGATTGCAAGTCAATTTCGTAAGGATCTTTTCCTTTTAATCTTCCAAGTCCATTCTTATCAAACTTAAATTCTCTCTTTCTACCAAAAATTGTCTCAACATAACCTTTTGATAAGGCAAGCCTTTCTTGAAGTTCAAGAAATTTGAAAATTTTTGAATATCTTTCTTTGTATTTTAATAGGAATTCTTTTGCTTCTGGAGTACTTACTCCTGTAGAACGTGCAAACTTTTTAATTCCCATACCATAGATAACTCCGAAATTTATTGTTTTCCCAACTCTCCTCTCATCAGAAGAAATTTTTTCTTTCTCAAAAATTAATCTTGCAGTCAAAGAGTGAATGTCATCATTTTTATGAAATGCATTTATTAGTATTTCTTCATTTGCTAAGTGAGCAAGTATTCTTAATTCGATCTGAGAATAATCAGCTGATAAAAGTTTCCAATTTTTTTCAGGCAAGAATGCCTTTCTGATTCTCCTACTAAATTCAGTCCTAACCGGGATATTTTGAAGATTAGGATTGCTACTACTTAGTCTCCCAGTCGCTGTAGCAGCTTGATTAAAGTTTGTATGAACTCTTCCTGTCTTTTCGTTAATAAGATTTGGAAGAGCATCAATATAGGTGCTAAGTAATTTGCTAAGAGTTCTGTGTTTTATTAAATGTTGGATTATTTCATGTTCGTCGACTAATCTTTCCAGAACTACTGCATCTGTACTCCATCCTGTTTTTGTTTTCCGTGATTTTTTCTTATCTAAATTTAATTTTTCAAACAAGATCTCACCAAGTTGTTTTGGTGAAGATAGATTAAAAGTCTCCTCTGCTAACTCATAAACTTTACTTTCAATATCTTCTAAGTTACTTTTCAGTTCTTTTGAGAGTTTATCTAAATAAGGGATGTCGATGGTTATGCCATTCATTTCCATTTGGGATAATACCGGCTCTAAAGGTAGCTCGATTTCTTCGAACAATTTGATTAATTCATCTTTTTCCTTTAAAAATCTTTCTTTAAAAATTTTGACAATCTTAAAAGTTAGAAAAACATCATAACCGCAGTAAATACTTGCTTCATCAATATCAACGAATGAAAAGTCTTTATTCTTCCCAACTGTTTCCTTGAATGAAGGGGGCTTAAATCCAAATAATCTAAAACTAATTTCACTTAACCCATGCTTCTCCTGATTATTAAGAAGGTAGTCTGCTAACAAGGTATCAAAGGTTACGCCTTTAAGATCAAGTCCATGATTAAAAAATATTTGCCTATCAAATTTAGAATTTTGGAGTGCCTTTTCTTTTTTTGGATCTTCTATCCAAGTTCTTAGTTTTGAGAAAACATCTTCAATCGATAATTGATTGGGAGGCTCTGTTTTTGTTCGATGACCAAGCGGTATATAAAATAAATCAATAGTTTCTTCTCCAAGACATAGACCTATGCCAACAAGTTCAGCATCGATTGGATTTAAACTATTAGTCTCTGTATCTAAAGAAACTATCTCATTAGTCTTTTCTAATCTTTGAGTTAATTTATCAAGTAATTCAAAATCATTTACAACAGTTACTTTGATTTTAGGGATTTTATTTTCACTATTTTCTAATTCTCTTTTACTAGAAACTTTTGGTGCCTTCTCCTCATCTTTAGCTACATTATTTTTATCAAAACCACCTTTGCTGAAAGTTGAATTGAAAATATCAATTTGTCTAAGTAGTGTTGATAGTTCTAGTTTTTGCAATGACTCTGAAAGTAGTTGTTGATTTATATTTTTTAATTCATAACCGTGATTTAAAATCAAAGGCACCTCAGTATTTATTTTTGCTAAATCCCTGGAAAGAAAAGCATTATGTTTATCGTTTCTGAGCTTTTCTATAACTGAACCTTTGATGAATCCTTTATATTTTTTATCATTGTTATGTAATATCTTCTCCAAAGCCTGGTAAATCCCATCAAGTGTATCGTTTTCTTTTAATAAATTAATTGCAGTTTTTGGACCTACCCCTTTAATTCCAGGAATATTATCAGAACTATCACCCGTTAGAGCTTTAAGATCAACTACTCTTTCTGGAGCAACACCTAATTTTTCTTTTACTCCATTTTCATTCATAAGAGTTGGATTACCACTTTTTGCATATGGACCACCTCCCATATAAAGAACATAAATATCTTTTTGATCATCTACTAATTGAAACAAGTCCCTATCTCCAGAAAGAATATTCACGCACCACCCTTTAGAAGAAGCATCATTTGCTATTGTGCCTAGAAGATCATCTGCTTCGTATCCTGGAGATTTAAAAATTGGTAAATTAAGGCTTTCTTCTAAAATAATTTCTAGTTGTTCAATATCTTGAAAAAAAACATCTGGCGCTACATCTCTATTGGCCTTATAATTTGGATCTAATTCATGTCTGAAAGTAGGTTTTTCGGTATCAAACGTAATACAAACACCCTCCGGACTGATATTTTTGCAATTATCCAGAAGGCTCTTTAGAAATCCATAAGTGACACTTGTTGGAAATCCCTCTTTGGTGGTTAAACCTCCATCAATACCTTTGCTAAATGCATAGAAGCTTCTAAAGGCAAGTGAGTGGCCATCTACTAAAAGTAAAATTGGTTTTTTAGAGTTTTCAGATTTTAAACTCATTTTCTCTTCTTAGCCCAGGGTGGAATATCAATAAAGATTTGCTCTCCAGGTTCTAATCCATCAATTACTGAAGTTTTATTTCCACTACTAATACCAATTTCGATTTTTTCAAATTTTGGAGAATTATTTTTATCAACTTTCAAAATGCCTTTTTCACCTTTTTCCGTGACAATAGAAACTGTTGGCACTAGGATTTTTTCTTCATTACCTTCGACTCTAAATTCAAGATCTGCAGTCATTCCAATCTTAATTTCTTCAGAAATATCTTTAAAATTTAAAGTTACTTCGAATGAGGTTACATTATTATCTTTTAAAGCTCTTGTAGCTATTTTTTTAACTATGGCATTATATTTTTTTGAGGGATAA
Organism: uncultured Prochlorococcus sp.; assembly: GCA_902618335.1. GTDB lineage: Bacteria > Cyanobacteriota > Cyanobacteriia > PCC-6307 > Cyanobiaceae > Prochlorococcus_A. Next base: position 3,777 of record CACNAI010000038.1, read on the forward strand.
GCCTCAATTCGTACTGAGGCTTCTTGGCCTATTTTTATTCTGCCAATGTCGCTCTCAGGAACTTTCGCAACAATTTTGACACCCTCTGATAGTTCAAAAATAAAGTTTTTAGTTTTAGAGTCTGAACTTAAATTTGTACTTGGGGTGACATAAGATCCTATCTCAGCATATTTTGCAGTTATCTTTCCTCCATAAGGAGCTTTAATTAGATAGAAACTTTTTTCAGCTTTTGCATCATTAAGTTTGGCGCTGCTTATGTTGTAGTTATTTTTATAACTTTCATAATCTTCTTTACTTACCGCACCTTCTTGATATAAATATTCCCTTCTTAAAAATTCAGATTTTTGTTTTTCTACATTTAATTCAAGTTCTTCAATTTTATAGATAAAGTCTTCATCATCAAGAGAAGCTAAAACCTGATCTTTTTTGACAAGATCGCCCTCATCTACTTTAATTTCTTTTATTACCCCTTGCTTCCTAGGTCCAATATTGCTTGTCCTTATTGCTTTTATTTCACCACTTGTATTAATTGAATCTGAGAGTATTCCTTTTTCAACTTTAACGACAAAATCAGAAATATCTTTTGACTTATTTTTCTTGAAGGAATTGTTTAAAAAAACGAAAAATATAGCTAGAGAAATCAATATAATTCCACTTCTTATATTTATATTTTTTTTTATTAAATCAAGCATTTCTTTTGAAAAACAGGAGTAGATAATATTTAGAAACTAAATAAATAATCAAGTCGATTATAATTAACTTATCCAAGATTGGTTAAGTAAATACTATATTACTAGAAGATGTTTTCTCCATAATTTTTCTATAAATTTTTTCAAATGTTAAAAGCAGGTATTATTGGATTACCAAATGTTGGAAAATCAACTTTATTTAATGCACTTGTAGAAAATGCTAAAGCACAAGCAGCTAATTTTCCCTTTTGTACTATAGAACCTAATAAAGGTATAGTTTCAGTCCCAGATCAAAGGTTGCAAGAGTTAGGTGATTTAAGTTCTAGCCAAAATATTATTCCAACAAAAATTGAATTTGTAGATATCGCAGGACTAGTAAAAGGAGCCAGCAAAGGCGAAGGTTTGGGAAATAAATTTTTATCAAATATTAGGGAGGTTGATGCAATAGTACATGTTGTAAGGTGCTTTGAAGATAGTGATGTAATTCATGTATCAGGAAAGGTAGATCCCTTGGATGACATTGAGATAATTAATCTGGAATTGAATTTAGCTGATTTATCCCAACTCCAAAAAAGAAGAGAAAGAATTAAAAAACAGGTTAGAACTAGTAAAGAGGCAGCAAGAGAAGATTCTTTACTAGAAAAAATTGAAGAAGAACTACAGAAAGGACTTTCAGTTAGATCAATATCTTTGAGTGAAGAAGAAAATTTAATAATTAAGCAATTAGGCTTCCTTACCGCAAAACCAATTATTTACGCAACAAAT
>CACNAI010000039.1 GCA_902618335.1 uncultured Prochlorococcus sp.
ATTGTTGAAATAGAATTAATGAATAATGATTTTAATCTCAATAAAGTTTTCAACTGGTATAAAAATCAGTTAGATCATATATTAAGAATTTGTACTGGAGAAGATTTTTTGACTAAAGATTATAGTCTTCAAAATGGAATAAATCTTTCTACCATTCATAGTAGTAAGGGTCTAGAATTTGATATTGTTCTATGTCCATATCTCTCAATTATTTCAAATAAGTCAAATAAAATTAAAGGACCTCTTTGGAAATCAAATATTGATAGAAACATATACATTAATATTTCTAATAATTACTCGAAGGTTGAAAAATTTAAATTTATAGAGAAAGAAGATTTATTTAAAGAAAGCGAGAGGTTGATTTATGTAGCACTTACAAGGAGCAAATATAAACTTATAGTTTTTAATGATTTAGAAGATCAAAATAATATTTTAAATAATGATTTACTTAATAATTTGGAAAATATCGATATTTATAAGTCTACTTTTCAAGGCAGGTTAGAAAAAGAGAAAATAAAAGAATTTTTTGCTAAGTATCAAACCAACCATTTGAATATGAATAATAATCTTTGGAAAATCGATAACGTTAATAAAAAAATATCTAAAGAATTTAATTCTTATCAATTTATTTCTTATTCAAGTTATTCATCTTGGATACGTAAAGATAAAGATATTGATGCAGTCATTAATCAATATAAGGATTATGAAGATAATATTTCAATTATCAAAGAGTCTAATCTTAGGAAATCAAATAATTACCCTAATTATTTTTCTCATCCAAATCCCTTAAGTGAATTTCCAAAAGGAACTATTGCTGGAACTTGCCTGCACAAAATAATAGAAAGATTTGAGTTTAGAAACGATAATCATCAAGAATTAATTGATTTAATTATTGAGGAATTGAACTTTCATCAAATAGATAATTCTTTGGCTTTTAAAGTAAAAGATGCAATCTTAAGAATTATAAATATATCTTTAGGAAGCGAATTACAAAACAAAAAACTAGTTGATATTCCAAATGAATACCTAATTAAAGAGCTTAAATATGATTTAACTCTATCTTATGAAGATAGAAATATTAATTCTAACGATATATCAAAATGCTTTTTTTTAGATGAGGAATATGAATTTGGTAAAGAATATGCAAATAAAATAAATGATCTTCAAATTATGAATAATGGCTTTCATTCAGGATGTATTGACTGTGTTTTCCCTATAGGTAATAAATTAGAAGATAGTAAATGGTGGGTAATTGATTGGAAAAGTAATTTTATTTCTGGCCGTGATAATAGTGATTGTTTACCAAGAAACTATAACTATGAAAATATGAGAAATGAAATGATTAAACATCATTATCCATTGCAATCTCATCTTTATTTATTAGCATTGCATAGATTATTAAAGTGGCGACTTAAAAATTATCAACCCCATAAACATCTAGGAGGATATATTTATTTGTTTTTGAAGGGATTGCCAGATTTTGAATTATTTCAAAAATCTAAGTCGAATGATATATCTCCGGGTATTTTTATTGGCAAAGCACCTTTAAAGAGAATTAATTATTTAGATAACCTTTTTTAGAATGAATAAAACTACTATGGATATTGAAAAATTCCAATATGATCATATTTTTAATTTAATCTCAGGAATTTTCAAATTCAATGAAAAGAAATATGGAAATTTCGTAAAAGATGTAATAAGAATTTTATTGGAGTTTGAAAAAAATGGTGAAACTATTATTGATGTAGATAATAGTTTAATAATCTTTGAATTATTAGAAGATGGCTGGCCCAATAAACATATAGATCTTCTAAAAAATATAGGCTTGATAGGTTCCCTTAATTCTCCATTCGTATTAGTAAATAGAAAATTATCACTATCAAAATGGTCAAAAAAGATAGAAAGAGTTATTAATTCATTTCTAAAAAAAATAGATATAGATAATTTAATGAACTCGATAATTTATAAAGATGATAATAAAATTAATCAAATTCAAAGGACCAGGTACGGGTAAAACCACTTTAATAATAAAGTTAATATTAGAACTCCTTCGAATTGATCACTTTTTAAATATTGGGTTGTCTGCTCCAACGGGTAAAGCTACAGCTCGTCTAAAAGAAGCTCTTAAAGATAAAACAAATAATTCCTTTAGCAAATTTCTTGACCAAATAGAATTTCAAACTTTACATAGATGGATTTTAAATTCTCAAAATAAATCTCTTAAATTGAAATTTAAACTTAAAGAGCTTGATATTTTTATAATTGATGAAATGTCAATGGTAAATATCGATTTAATTGAATCAGTGTTAAATTTGCTAGCAAAGGACTGTAAAATTATTTTAGTTGGAGATAAAAATCAATTATCTCCAGTAAATAACTGCTCTATCTGGAATTATTTGTTTGAATATGGTGATAATAGTTCGATTAAATCTTGTATAGTAAATTTAGAAAAAACTTATAGAAATATTGGAGATATAGCATTAATTAGTAGTTTAATATTTAATAATGATTTTTCTTTACTTAATCAAAAGATAAAAGTACTAGAAAAAGATAATAATTCAAAAGAAATTACTATTTCAAAAAGTAGAGAAAAAGATATTCCAAAAAATCTATTTTTTAATATTATAAGTCATCTAAAACAGTTAAATCGTTCAACTTCAAATTTAAGTAAAAAAAAATATATATTTGATGATGGTATTGATAATTTATTGCTTAATGAAAAAGTTTTAGTAGATAAGATATTTCTGGATTTACAAAGTCACTTGATTTTATGCGAAAAAAATTCCGGAATATGGAGTGTTGAATATTTGAATGAAATTGTTTTTGGTCAAAAAAAACCCTATGATCTTAAGACTCTTAATGAGGGTGTTCCGATCATGTGTACTAAAAATAATAATGAACTTGGATTGTCAAATGGGGATATCGGAGTACTTATAGGTTTAAAAAATGAAAGAAAATATCTTTTTAGAAAATTTAATGATAATAATGAAGAAATTGTCGCATTAATTGATCCATCTAATTTAGAAAATGTTGTGCCAGCAATAGCCATTACTATCCATAAATCACAAGGAAGTGAATCTGAGAAAGTAAGCATTTTGTGGTCCCAAAAGTATAGAAGAAATCAATATGCTCTAAACAAAAAAAAAGATAATGAAAATATCTTTTGCAAAGATAATTTTGAAAGAAGGTTATTTTATACTGCTGTTACAAGAGCAAAAAAATTTCTAGATATATATTATTTAAATTAAATTTTATTTTTAAGAAACTAGTCAGATCTTAACCTCAAGATGTTAGATTAATAACTCGGCTCTGTAAGGCTAGTCAGCAATTTAAGTCAATTTAGATATTTGTTGAATGCCTAATCAGAAGATTATTAGGCATTTAAAATGGCTTTAAAAAAAGATAGCAACTCTCTTGATAGTGAGCAGGGTAAATCTAAGAATGAAGATCCTTCGCTGCTTGAGTTAAAGAACTTAGAGAACAAAAAAGAAATTGAATCTCAACTATTGGAATTATCTAAAGGAAATGATAATGATAATGGATTTCTTGATTTTGGGTTTAATCAATCGATCTTAAATTCCTTAAGAAATAAAGGATATAAAAATCCAACTCCTATCCAAAAAGCCGCAATTCCGGAACTAATGTTAGGCAGAGATTTACTAGGCCAAGCACAAACAGGAACAGGAAAGACTGCAGCTTTCGCATTACCATTAATAGAAAAACTTGCAGATAATAAAGAATTAAATGCCAAGGTTTTAGTTATGACTCCTACAAGAGAATTAGCAACTCAAGTGGCAGAATCCTTTAAAAGTTATAGTTCTGAATCTAGTAATTTTAAGACGGTTGCAATATATGGAGGTACCGACTATCGAAATCAAATTTCTGCATTGAAAAGAAAAGTTGACGTAGTAGTTGGGACCCCAGGCCGAATAATGGATCATATAAGGCAGGGGACTTTTAAAATTAAAGATATAAATTGTCTTGTTTTAGATGAGGCAGATGAAATGTTAAATATGGGTTTTCTTGAAGATATTGAATGGATAATAGATCAACTTCCGGAAAATAAGCAGATGGTATTGTTTTCAGCAACAATGCCTAGTGAGATAAGAAATATAGCAAAAAAGTATCTAAATGATCCCGCCGAAATATTAATCAAAAGTGTCAAAAAAGAAACTCAACTAATTTCGCAAAAATTTATATATATACAAAGGCATCATAAGTTAGATGCTTTAAAAAGAATATTAGAACTTAATAACGAGGGAGTAATTATTTTTGTGAGGACAAAACTACTTACTACTTCAATAGCCGAAGCTTTAGAGAATTCAGGACATACTGTGGCAGTTCTAAATGGAGATATACCTCAAAATCAAAGAGAAAATACCGTAGATAGATTAAAAAAAGGATTTATTAATATCCTTGTCGCAACTGATGTCGCAGCTAGAGGATTAGATGTTGAGAGGATAAAACTTGTTGTTAATTACGATTTTCCTTTTGACAAGGAAACATATACTCATAGAATTGGAAGAACTGGAAGGGCAGGCAGATCAGGAGAAGCAATTTTATTTGTTAATCAAAGAGAAAAACATTTTCTAAGAAACTTAGAAAACTCAACAAGAACTAAGATTGAAGAAATTAATATACCAAGTAATAAAATAATAAATGAAAAAAGGATGGAGAAACTTATAGATAATCTTAATGAGAGTTCTTTATCTAAAGATGAAAATGAAGAAAATAAAGCTTTGATTATTGATGTACTAGATAATTTAAAAGAAAAACACTCTATGGATGACTCAAATATTGCAATGGCGGCGATTAATTTAGCAATAGGTAATAAATCATTTTTTGTTAATGAAGATGATTCTTGGATTCATAAACAAAACAATACTGATCGAAATAGATCAAATAGAAATATTAATAATCGTATAAGAAATTCAAATAGAAGAAATAATTATCAAAATGATTCTTTTGAAACCTACAAATTTAACTTTGGTAAATTTGATGGAGTTAGAGTTGCAAATATTATATCCTCTATTTGTAATTCAACTAATATAAATGGTAGATCCATAGGTAAGATTCAGATTTTTAATGATTACAGTTTGGTAGATTTACCAAGAGATCTACATAGAGAAACTAAAAATAAATTAAAAAAAATT
>CACNAI010000040.1 GCA_902618335.1 uncultured Prochlorococcus sp.
GAGGCTTACAACTTGAAATGAACGGTGTTATATCTAAAATTGAAAGAGCCTCAGCATTAGTAGAACTAACAAGACCAATTTGGGAACAAGGATTAGAAGTGCCAGAGGTAGATCTTAAAGCGGCTTTAAGTTCTCTAAATATGGGAGAATCATCTTCACATGCTGAACTTGGGAAAAAGGTTCTTGCTCGTTCCAAAGAAGGAAGATATTTAAGGCCAAGAACTATAAGGCAAAAAGAATATGTTGAATCAATTGAAAATTTTGATCTTACGTTCGCAATTGGTCCCGCAGGAACTGGGAAGACATTTTTAGCAACTGTTTGCGCAGCGAGACTATTGAACGAGAAAAAAATAGATAAAATTGTATTAACCAGACCAGCTGTAGAAGCTGGAGAAAGTCTAGGATTCCTACCTGGAGATTTGCAACAAAAAGTTGATCCATACTTAAGACCACTATTTGATTCTTTGCATAGTATTTTTGGATTTGATAGGACTAATTCATTGATAGATAAGGGAATTATTGAAGTGGCTCCTTTAGCATTTATGAGGGGCAGAACCTTGGATAATTCTTTGGTAATTCTAGATGAAGCACAAAATACTACTTGTTCTCAAATGAGAATGTTTTTAACCAGATTAGGCGAGAGATCAAAAATGGTTGTAAATGGAGATATTACTCAAATCGATTTAAAAAAAGATCAGGAAAGCGGTCTAATAGAAGCTTCAAGAATTTTTTCTGAAACTGAAGGTATAAAGTTTTGTTATTTAACTGTAGAAGATGTAGTTAGGCATACTTTAGTCCAAAAAATTATTGAGGCTTATCAATAACTTTATACCTCTGGAGATCCGTACCCTGAAATTTTAAAAATCAAGTAGAATAAGAACATATTTAATAAGAAAAATGCCAGCAAGTAGTAATTTCAATCAAGCTATTCGTGAAGCACAAGCAAGTTCAATTGTTGGACCTAATGTCGTTCAAAAAGCTCTACCTTACGTGGGTGGAGGTATGGTGCTAACTTCTTTAGGTGTTTTAGCAGGAGTCTCACTAATAGCAACAAATCCAGGCCTGTTTCAACCTCTCTCAATAGTTGCTTTAATTGCAGAATTGGTTTTGTTTTTTATAGCAACGAGCGCTGCTAATAATGCTAATAATGCAAAAGCATTGCCTTTACTAACAGCTTTTAGTTTGTTAACTGGATTCACCCTAAGTGGAATAGTTGCTCTAGCTATAGGAACAATTGGTATTGGTTCAGTTGGAACAGCTGCCTTAGCTACAGGGATAACTTTCGTTATTGCCTCTTACACTGGCCAAAGAATGAGCGATAGTGTTGGTCAGGCACTAAGTGGGGTTGTTGGTCTTGGATTGATAGGGCTTCTCATAGCAATGTTTGTCCAATTAATTGGAGGTTTCTTTGCTCCAGGGGTTTTTGGAGGTTCAGGTCTTGAATTGATAATTGCGGGATTTGGAACCGTATTATTTGTTGCAATGTCTTTCGTTGATTTCTATACAATGCCAAGAAGATATAATGATGATCAATACCTTGCAGGAGCTTTGGGTATGTATCTAACTTATATAAATCTTTTTGTTTTTATATTGAGATTAATGATTGCACTCCAAGGTGGTGGAAGAAGAGACTAAATTATTTACTTAGATAACTAACTCAAAGCGTAGATTTGTTTCTACGCTTTTTTTATTGGGCGATATCAAGAATTTGTTTTTTTATAAATTCCTTTTGCTCTGAGTCATATTTTACTGAATTATCAAAACTATTTCCCATATTATTTAGGTTTCTAAGGACTTGATTGACAGACTTTGTAACTGACTTGCTACCAAGTAGTCTCAAAATGGCTTTACATCTTTCTGAAATATTTTCTGAGGCCATTTCATATTCATGATTTTTATCTCTTCGATGAATAATAATTTGAGCCGAACTCATTATTAAGTTTTTTACTACTATTTCTACTACAACATTCCCGCCCTCGTTCAGTTTGTAAATTAGTGAAAAAGGAAGTTTATCTAATAAAAAACAATCTTTATCTGATAGAGCGTACGCAAAAAATCCTCTGAGCCCATTTCTTGTTTTAATTAGTTCTGAAATCCTATCCGCTAAAACTTCTTCGCTAAGTAAATCTTCGCCCCACTCTTTACACCATTGTGCTGATATATTTATTGCTTGCGTAAACGAAGCTCTGTTTAAATTTATGGTTTTTTTTTCCATTTTTGATCAGAATTCTATTATGTATTCATTAATAGTTTTTGAATAATTATAGATCTGGCTTTGTAACTTTACTAGGTAGACCTAATGTAGGGAAATCTACATTAATAAATAAGTTGGTTGGAGAAAAAATTACGATAACGTCTCCAATAGCTCAAACTACTAGGAATAAATTAAAGGGAATATTAACAACAAAAATTGGGCAAATAATTTTTGTAGATACACCTGGTGTTCATAAACCTCATCATAGACTTGGGGAAATATTAGTAAAAAATGCTAAAGCTGCAATTAATGGCGTTGATATAGTAATTTTTGTGTTGGATTCAAATGAAAAACCTGGAAGAGGCGATGAGTATATAAAGAATTTTTTAGTTGCTAATCAAACTGAATTTATTGTGGTATTGAACAAATGGGATTTAGTAAGTAAGGAATTTCAGAATTTACGTTTAGAACAATACAGAAGATTTTTTGGAACTAATGAAAATATCCAAATTGTAAGTGCTTCAGAGGGAGAAGGATGTTCTGAATTAATTGAGAGGGTTTTTAACTTTCTTCCAAAAGGACCTAAGCTTTTTGAAGAAGATTTGATATCTGATCAACCCTTAAATAATTTATTGGCAGATTTAGTTAGGGAGCAAGTATTGAATAATACGCGAGAAGAAATTCCACATAGTGTTGCAGTAAAAATTGAAAAGATAAAGGAAATGAATAAGAAAAATGGTAAAAATTTTACAGCTATTCTTGCTACTATTATTGTTGAAAGAACAAGCCAAAAGGGAATTCTTATTGGGAAAAAAGGGTTCTATGTTAAAAATTATTGGTCAGTCAGCAAGAAATAATATAAAAAAGTTGATAGGCGGTCAAATTCATCTAGAGTTGTTTGTGAAAGTTGTCCCTAATTGGAGAAAAAAAGAATCTAGATTAATTGAATTTGGTTATGCGGAGGATTAATGAGTAACTTTAATTTTGATGTGATTACTTTATTTCCTAAAGCTTTTGATTTAATTAACAACTTGGGAGTCATTACAAGAGCACTAGAAAATGACTTAATAAATGTTAAGTTGCATAACTTGAGAAAATATGGAGAAGGTTCTTATAAGCAAGTCGATGATAAGCCTTATGGAGGAGGTTCTGGAATGTTGTTAAAACCAGGTCCGATTTATAAAGCGCATGAATCTATTAGCAAATTTCCAAAAAGTTTAACTCTGCTTATGACTCCCCAAGGTAAAGTTATGAAGCAAAAAGACTTAAGGCGATGGTCTTCTTTAGATCAATTAATAATTATATCTGGACAATACGAAGGTTTTGATGAAAGAGTAAGATACTTAGCTGATGAAGAGATATCTTTAGGAGATTATGTATTAACTGGAGGAGAGATTCCAGCCATAACAATAATTAATGGTGTAACTAGATTATTACCTGGCGCTTTAGGAGACCCTAACTCATTAACTGATGAAAGTCATAATGGACCATTTTTAGAGTACCCTCAGTACACAAGACCTCCAAATTTTAGGGAGATGAAAGTACCAGAAGTATTGATGAGTGGAAATCATAAGGAAATTAAACTTTGGAGGGAAAAGCAAATGTTAAAAAGAACTCAAGAAAGAAGACAAAACATTGTTTAGTTTGAATAACATATTTATATTAAATTGATAGAAATAAAGATTGGTAATTTTATCAATTAGCTTTATTTCAACAAACAATATTTATATATTAATCACCATTTAAACAATTATAATTTTGCAAAAAGGGAAAAAATAATACATGAAAAAAAAGAAGATTATATTTTTTGAACTTAATGAAGTGCCAATAAGGATATTTGAAGATTCTTTCAGATACTTATCTTATGATTCTAAACTTTCAGATTTTAATTATTTGCCAACTATTGTTAGAGATAAAGGTCATCTTTCTCCATGGACAACATGGTCAACTGTACATAGAGGTGTAACTTTTTCAGATCATCAAATTGGTGACTTAGGCCAAAATTTAACTAAAACAAATGAAAAATATCCCCCAATTTGGGTAACTTTGCAAAAAAAGGGTTTGAATGTAGGTGTTTTTGGATCTCTTCATAGTTCTCAACTTTCACCAGAAACTTATAGTAATTATTCTTTTTATATTCCCGATGTCTTCTCTACACATAACGATTGTTATCCAAATTCTTTTAGCTCTTTGCAAAAATTGAATTTATATTTATCCAGAAAGTCAGCGAGAGTTGTAAGAAACGTTTTCCCTTCAGGATCTCTTTTCATAAAATCAGTGTGTTCTTACTTGAAAACTTCCTTTTCAATTACAACTTTAATGAAAATCTCATTTCAATTATTGGATGAAATTTTTTTCCCTTGGAAAAAGATACGTAGGAGGACTATCCAATCTGATATTCTTTTTGATGGATACTTTCAATTTTTAAAACAAAAGGAGCCAAACTTTTCAACATTTTTTACAAATCACGTTGCTTCTTCAATGCATAGATTTTGGGAAGCCTCTTTTCCAAAAGACTACAAAAAATTATCACACAAAAAATTTTGGATTAATAGATATAAAAACGAGATTAAACTTGCAATGAAATCTACATCTAAATATATAAATAAACTTACAAAATTTGTTGATAAAAATCCAGATTATGAACTGTGGATAATTTC
>CACNAI010000041.1 GCA_902618335.1 uncultured Prochlorococcus sp.
ATCTCGAGGGTAAGCCTGAATTAAGACTCTTAAAAGTCAAGATTCCTGTTGGCTTGAAAACTCCAATTCATACACATCCTTCCCCAATGTTGATTCATGTTACAAGAGGAAGATTAAAGCATGTGAGGGGTGAAGAAATTAATTTTTTTAAAGCGGGTGATGCATTTATAGAGAGTAATAATGGAGGGGCTCACTATGTGAAAAATGTTGGGAAAAAACCTGCCATACTTCATGTTGGAGTTGTATCAGTAGTTGGAATGCCTACAGCCATAAATAATTAAGATTTTTTCTAAGTTATTCAATCTGCATTTTGAGGATTCAACATTTATGAAGAACAACTGTAATGAGATACGCCTCCGTAGTTAAAATATTGGCGTGGCCTTAAAAGATTATATTTTTGATCTATTTCTAAGGATTGTTCTATATATGGATTGCTAAAAACATCCTGTAACTCCTTTATTTTTGTGTAATTTCCTTTTTCGGCCTCTTCATATGCAGGAACAATCATCCATTCTCGCCATGTATAAACTGGGTTAAGAGATTTCATTGAAGCTGACTTTGCTTTAAAATCTACCTCATTCTTTAAGATTGATCGCCAGTTTTTAAGCCAGACTTCCCATCTATTCTTGAGTTCATCATTAATTGGTAAATAAAAACTGTTTTTTAGAGAATCTAAGTTATCAGGTATGTCAGAGAGTTTACGGAACAAAATTGTATAATCTGCTTTTGAAATGGCCATAAGATTAAACAATTCATTAATAAGAGTTCCGTTGTAATGCTCTAAACCAAGCTTGTTGGCCCACATTTTCTTCAAATCTTTGTTCATCAATTCTGAAAAATCCTTTTCGATTTGATCTAACTTTTCTTGAGCTTGTTTGCTTTTTGAGAGTAACGGGCTAAGAGAGGAACAAAATGTTTTAAAGTTGATTTCCGCTGCAGAAGGTTGGTTAAAAAATGAGAAATGTTCACCTCCACCTGTCCATGGTTGAAATCTTGGATCAAATAATTCACAGAATCCAAAGGGTCCATAGTCCAAGGTGTAGCCACCAGCAGCACAATTATCGCTATTGAAATTACCCTGGCAATAACCAACTCTCATCCAGTTAGTTACAAGAGATATAAGTCTCGATCTATAAATACTAGAAAGTTTGATTACCTTACTTTCAAATGAAATCTCATTTTCAATTTCATCTTTATAGTTTCTATCAATAAGATGTTGAACTATCATCTTTAGTTCATTAAGAGCTTCATCATGAGCATTATTGCGAACTCGTCTTGCAAAAAGTTCAATCTGGCCTACACGTAAAAAAGATGGAGCGACCCTCGTAGTAATTGCCGCTTGATTATCAATCATGATATCAGGTTCAAAATACCTGGACCCTTTGGAATACCATGGTCTTCTAACTATCTCTGAACGTGAGACATAAAGTGTTAAAGATCTTGAGGTAGGGATTCCCAAGGCATCCATTAATTCCTGTGCAAGAAATTCTCGTACGCTAGACCTTAAGACTGCTCTACCATCTGCTCCACGACAATAGGGAGTTGGACCTCCACCTTTAAGTTGCATTTCCATTCTTTTCCCATTGAATAAACCTTCAAAAACAGAAATTGCTCTGCCATCGCCATAACCATTACCAGTGCCAAACGGACATTGTTGGTTATATTCAGTTCCGTAAATTGATAATGCATAACCTGTTGCCCAACCAACGGGACTCATTGGATAATTAGCAACAGAAATATCACCTGAGAAAAAACGACAAAAATTCTTGTCTCTAGTAAGATCTGAGCTTAGTCTTAGTTCTTTAAAAAGTTTGTTGCTATGGCAAATATATTCTGGTTCTGGAATAGCAGTTGGAACAACTGGTACGTAATGACCTGAATATACTGAACGGGGCTTATGATCTTTCCCATCTTTTGTTGATTGAGGATCTGCTTTAAGAGAATTCATAAAAGAATAGTCAGATAGTTGAGAAAATTCAGAAAAATTTTCTGTAAGCTTTCCTTTTAATGAATCAGATTTGGTTGACATCAAATTTGTAATCTATTCTTGTAGGCGTTCTAATCTCTTTAAGTTAGACTCCTAAATTTATCTTATATAGATTCTATTAGGGATGGTTTTGCCGATACGTTTTAGATTAAAAATAAGTTAAAAATTAACACTTAATTAAAAATAGGGTCCGCAGTTAAAATATTTTATTGGAAAAAAAATTTTTGGTCTTTTGGAAAATAAAAAGAACTTCTCCAACATATCAATTTTTTAAACAAGAACCATTGTAAATACTAATATTGACGAGTATTTTTTTAAGTTTGCTTTAAAATAATGTGAAAAAAAAATTCAACAATTCAATTTGTTGATTGACTTATATTACCCCCTCCCTTATTTCCATATTATACTACTTCTGAAAATTTTCTAACCTACCCAGCCTTTGAGTAAATCAAACACACTAATAAATAGTCCAAAACCAATAATTGGAGGCGCAACCCATCTTGTCATGAATTTCAAATAACGTGTCGTTTTGATTCCAACTTTAGAAACATTAAGTTCTTCATTAAACTTTCCAGGTACTACCCATCCCATAAAGAAAGTAACCAAAAATCCACCAAATATTAATAATACACCTCCAAAGATCGAATCAACTGTTCCAAGAATATTTAAATTTAATGCAGAGGGAATGCCTGCTAAGAACAGAAATAGAGTTATTAACCAAACAGATTTTTCTCTTTTAAAACCAAATTTATCCATTAAAGAGGAAACTGGAACCTCTAATAATGAAACAGATGAAGTTATAGCTGCAATATAAGCTAGTGCAAAAAATGCAACAGCTACAATTCTTCCTACTACACCATATGAACCTAGGCCTGTTGGAATTGAGATAAATAAAGCACCAACAGTGGATTCAGAAATAGCGTCACTTAAACCGAATGTTAAAACTATTGGGAAAGTTATAAATCCAGCCATCAGTCCAACCAAAGTATCTAATGATGCAACTCCAATACTTAGTTTTGGAAGATTACTTTTTTTATTTAAATAGGATGCGTAGGTAACCATAATTCCAATCCCTAAGCTTAATGAAAAGAATGCTTGTGTAAAAGCGTTTCTTATTGTTTGAGGATTTCTCAATTCATTAAAATCAAACTTAAGTAGAAATGTTTTATATCCTTCCCATGCACCTGAAAGTGAAGTAGCCCAAATAGCAAGAATCACAATAATTATGAATAGGATTGGCATGAAATATCTAGTAACCTTTTCTATACCTTTTTTTATACCTGATGAAACTATTATTGCTGTAAGTACGAGACTTAATAGGTGGCCCAATAAAACACTGCTGCCACTACTAATCGAGCCAAAGAAGGTTTCTGCTTCAGTTAAAGTTTTCGGTAATCCAAAAAATAAAGAATGGAGTAAGGTATCTGCAGTCCATCCCATTATCACTGAATAATATGATGCTATTCCTAGGGGAGCTATGAAGAAAAGAATTCCTAATGGATACCAATTCTTTCCAGCCAGCTTAACAGGCGCAATTAATGTGCTTACCATTGCGTTTCTCCCTAGAGCCATTTCAGCAACAAACACTGGAAGACATACAATTAAAACGATCAATATATATAAAAGTACAAATGCTGCACCTCCACCTTGAGATGCTCTGTAAGCAAAACCCCAAAGATTGCCTAGACCTACTGCACTACCAGCAGCTGCGAGAATGAATCCTAGCTTACTAGTCCATTGTTCTCTTTGAGAAATTTTTGAGTCCAAAATTAAAATCGTTTTTTTATAGTTGATTTATACCTCATAAATAAAAATTAGTTAATACTCTGCTTAATAAAAACTAATTTTTTTAGATTAATGTTTTGAGAAAGATTTAGAATTAAAAAACTTATATTATTCTTATGACTATTGAAACGACTATTCTAGATTTTCAACTAAGTAATACCTTCGAAGAGGATGAATTATATATGAATGCTAAGGAACAGCAGTTGATGTTTAAAGAAATGGGAGTTAAAACATTTTATATTGGTAAAGCATTAGATGATCCTCAAAGGGCAACTGTAATTTTTCAAGGACCAGAAAATGTTTTATACGATATTTTTATGAATCCTGAAACAAAACCTATTGTTGAAGCTTCAGGACATATTTATGCGGGTACAAAAATAACTCGCTGGATTTCTTGAAAAAATTAATCTTTTATGAATTATCAACTTTTAATTGAATCATATTCTTTTGGGACATCCCTTTCTGAGCAAGAAATAGAACTCTTAAGTCTGGAACTTGAAACTCAAATGATGAACATTAATATATCAACAGATTTTGGCTGTTTTAAATCGGCCCCCTCCCATATTTGCGAAGGTCTTAATTTAAAAAAAGATACTTATTGGATTATGTGTCTTGCTGAAATATTAGATTTACATAAGCCCCACAAATTTGGGAAAACGAAAAGTGTGGAGGTTTTCGATTTACTTCTTGAAAAAGGACTTGTTATTGGATAATTATTTAATTATTTGAGTACTAAAAATATAAGTTGTTTTTTCTTTATCCTGGTAGGATTAGCTTGAATTTAGAAAAAAAAACAAAAATGGATGATTCTGGTGAATTGATATTGGGAAATCTTATTAAGCTAACCAGATCAAGTGAAAAGAAATTTAAACTAGGAAATTATAAAGGTGCAATAAATGACAAAATAAAGGCTAATGGAATATTGAAATCTAAATCTTGTGATGAAAAAATTATTGAAAAATATAGA
>CACNAI010000042.1 GCA_902618335.1 uncultured Prochlorococcus sp.
ACCTTTTTTGCCCAATTACTGTCTTTTTATGGATTAGCTATAAAATTTGCACAAATTAAAGGTAGTCAAAGTGCTGATGAAATTGACAAATTAATAGCAGAACTCATAAAACTACCTCCATTACTGGAAGATCTCTTAGATAAACATAATGAATCATCAGAAAAGCTAGCACATGACTTTTTTAATATTAAAGATGTCATTTTTTTAGGCAGAGGTATCAATTATCCTATCGCTCTCGAAGGAGCGTTAAAACTGAAAGAAATCAGTTATATACACGCAGCAGGATATCCAGCTGGCGAAATGAAACATGGTCCAATTGCGTTATTAGATAAAAAAGTACCTGTAATTTCAATTGCTTCTCCTGGTGAAGTTTTTGATAAAGTTATCAGTAATGCTCAGGAAGCAAAAGCTAGAGATTCATATTTGATTGGAATTGCTCCAAAATGTAATGGAACTGAAATTTTTGATTATTTAATGAAAATTCCAGAATCCAATGAATGGGTTACACCCCTTCTCAATATAATTCCTCTGCAATTATTGAGTTACCATATCGCAGCTCATCGTGGACTTGATGTGGATCAACCAAGGAATTTAGCTAAAAGCGTAACTGTGGAATGATTGATTCCTTCTAAATTTTTTATATCTATAGCTCTAAAAGTCCATTTGGAGGATTAATGATTAAAAAATTATTTTTGATATCTACTAATGGGACTATTTCTTTTACAAATGGTATGAGAACTTGTTTTTGATTTTTAAATAGTTCAATAATCAGTAAATTATTTTTTTCATTTATTAAATTGATAACTTTCCCAATTATTTTTAATTCACCATTTTCTAAAGTCTTTACCTTCAGATTTACAAGTTCCAATAGGTGGAATTCTTCCTTATTTAATTTAGGTAAATTATCAGTTTTTACAAGAATTTTAAATTTTTTAAGTTGCTCAGCATGATTTCTGGTATTAATGCCCTCAATTTTTATAACAAAGGTTTCTTTCCCGGGCTGTTTGAAACCAGATATAAGTTTAATTTGTGAAGGAGGTTCATTTTCTTTTTGCAACCATCTTATTCCCGGTTTTAAAAATCTTTCTTCAAAATCACTTAGAGATTTAACCTTTACCTGTCCATTAATTCCATGACATGATGTTATAAAACCAATAATCAACCATTCATTTTTATTTATCATATATTGTAGTAAATAGGATGATTTATGGAATTATCTACTAAACCCATTCTTCCCGGTTCATTTGTCGTTGTAAAAGACACCAACTCTATTTACCGGGGATATAAAGGGTTTGTACAGAGAGTTACAAAAAAAAGAGCAGCTGTTCTCTTTGAAGGTGGTAATTGGGATAAACTCATAACTTTTCATCTAACTAATTTAGAAATAGTATAAAATTACATTTTACCCATACTTATAAATCTTTCTATCAACACTCTAGCTGCATTCGTTTCTGCTTGTTTATGGGATTTGCCAAATGCAGATGATTCTTTAAACCCTTCGATAAATATATCGCAAGAAAATCTTTTAGGGTCACCATTTTTTTTTGAGACTTCAATTAGCTTATATACTGGCAAATTAAAACCTTTACTTTGACACCACTCTTGCAATACTGTCTTAGATTTGAATTTATATGGAGCTTTTAAAAATACTTCTGAATCTTCTTCCCAAATATCATCTAACCAAAGATTTACTTCTTGAATCGAATTAAAACACTTGTAAACTGCACCAATTAAGGCTTCTGTAGCTTCACCTACAATAGTATTTTTTGAATTTTCATCACGAAGAGCTTTAGGACCTTTAATTATTAATTTCTCTATATCAATTTTTTGCCCTAATTTAGTTAACCATTCATCACTTACAATTTGTGCTCTTAGCTCTGATCTTTCTCCTACACTCATTTGAGGATATTTTTTTTCAATAAAATTAGAAGCAGCCAATCTGAGTACTGCATCTCCGAAAAATTCTAGTTTTTCGTAATTTATTAGTTTGTCCTCTGAGGAATGTATGAATGCTTGATTAATATCTTGAATCACTGAAATATTTTGAGTTCTAATTATTTCAGAAAATCTTTTTGATTTAATATTTAAAGACTTTAAAAAAGTAGTTATTTTATTAATTCTTTTTGCGTCAATTATATTTGTCATCTGATTTAAATAATCACAACAATTAGAAAGCAGGTCATAAGCCGGGTTCTGTTCATCTTAATTAAGATGGGCAATCATCTATCTAGGGCTGGAATTACTTCACAGTCTCAAGCGGCGCTTAATAGTAGATTGTTGAATGGTCATTAATCTACCAAGCCTTGCTCCCAGCCGGGGTTTACCTAGCCAACACTTCTCAATGTTGCTGGTGCGCTCTTACCGCACCCTTGCACCCTTGCCATACATGAAGTATTAGGCGGTATGTTTCTGTGGCACTATCCTCACGGTTGCCCGCACTGGGAATTACCCAGCAAGCCTGACCATTTGGGAGCCCGGACTTTCCTCAAGAAAGTTTTATTTTGTTTCCAAAATAAAACTTTCTTGCGATTGCCTCTCCTGCTTTCATTTAGCATAATGCTTAATACTCCAAAAATCATCTATTGGGGCTGTAGCTCAGCAGGATAGAGCAACGGTTTCCTAAACCGTAGGTCGTGGGTTCGACTCCCGCCAGTCCCGTAAAATAAAAAACTATATGTAGTATATGTGCAAATTTGCTACTCTCTAGCTAGCGTATAAGTAGTAATAAATCTTGTATGGCAAAGTTACATGATATGCGTTTAAAGCTCTTAATTCAACAAGAGCATGAACGCATTTCTAAATCCCAACCTAATGATTTAGATCTTTCAATAGTTCAAGCAAGATGCCTATGCTGGCTAGCTTTATTGGCCGAAGCTCACGAAGATCAAGCAAATGATGCTGAAAAAAGAGGAGATGCTGAGCAAGCAATGGGATGGTTTGCTGATTCTATGAGGCTAAGAGACGTCATTAATTTGGTTACTAGTATTGAGATACCTTTGCCAGATAGTCCAGATTCTCTTGATGAAAATGACGAATTATTGGATGGCCCTACAATATTACCCAAATAGTGAGATGATATAAGAAGAATTTTATTTTCTTTTGGCTGAAGAACCCTGTCAATGCTCTGATTGTCAGAGATTTTATCAAGAGCATGATCGTCTGATTAGAGAATTTCCTACTTTTAAGCAGCAACAAGAATCGAATTGGGCATCTATTCAATCTTTCAGAACTCTTTGTACTAAGGTTACTAATGAGTTGCAGAGAGAATTATCTGCAAGAGAATCAAATGATGATTTCATTCCTGAAGAAAGAGATATTTCTGATACAGAAATTACTGAAGCTTTAGATGAACTTGAAAGTGTTAATGCATATTTATATTCAATTGAAGCATTAATGGAACGAATATTTGATACAAGGATTTCAAATAATATTGAATCCAAATTTAAAGAAATCGCGAATGAATTAGCTCCTGACCCATTAAATATGGATCGATTAATTTTAAATAGATTATTTCATCAAACCCCAGATTCACCAGATCAGAGAAATATTAATTAGTTAATTCTTCGACATCACAGGTAATTTCCACTGGCATTGGGGAGACTTTCCAAATAGATTTACAATACTCTCTGATAGATCTATCTGAAGAAAAATATCCTGATCTAGCAGTATTTAATAATGCCATTTTATTCCAAGATTTTTTATTATTCCAGCATTCACTTACTACATCCTGTTTATTTAAGTAGTCTTCAAAGTCAGCCATAACGAAAAATGGGTCATGTCCTGTCAAGCTATTTAATAAAGGTTTAAATAATTCTTTATCCCCATTACTGAAGTGGCCAATTTCAATTAAGCGAAGTACCTCTTTAAGTTCTGTACATTTATCAATAAAAGTTTTTGGGGAGTAATTATTATTTTTTAAATCCATAATTTCGCTTTCAGTTTTACCAAAAAGAAAGAAATTCTCTTTTTTCACAAGATCTCTTAATTCCACATTAGCTCCATCTAGAGTTCCGATAGTTAACGCTCCATTCATGGCAAACTTCATATTCCCAGTTCCAGATGCTTCTTTACCAGCAGTTGAAATTTGTTCAGAGAGATCCGTTGCGGGATATACTATTTCACCAAGTTTAACGTTATAGTCTGGTAGAAAAACAACTCTTAATAAACCATCCATATCTGGATCAGAATTAACTACATCAGCAATTCCATTAATGAATCTAATCATTAGCTTTGCCATAAAATAACCTGGTGCAGCTTTACCTCCAAATATTATTGTTCTTGGGACTTCATAATTGTTTGTACCATTTTTGATTCTTAGATATTGTGCAATAATTTGCAGGGCGTTTAAATGTTGCCTTTTATATTGATG
>CACNAI010000043.1 GCA_902618335.1 uncultured Prochlorococcus sp.
AGTACAAGAAAAACGAAAGTTCCCAATTGGTATTTAGATTTATCTCTTTTAAATAAATATTGGGGTTCTGATCGCGTTTACCACCATACAGCTCCCGTAAATATGAATTTTGCTATTCGTGAAGGTTTACGATTAATTGCAAATGAAGGGTTAGAGAATGTTTGGAATAGACATAACAGTAATGCCAAGAAATTATGGAAAGGTTTAGAAAGTCTTGGAATGGAATTACATGTATCAGAAGATTATAGGTTGCCAACTTTAACTACTGTTAAAATACCTCCAGCAGTTGATGGAGATGGTTTTAGAAATTATCTCTTAAGAAGCTTTGGAATAGAAATAGGAAATGGACTAGGAGAATTATCTGGTAAGGTTTGGCGTGTAGGACTAATGGGTTTTAATTCATGTGAGGAGAATGTTGATAGATTATTAAACCTTTTTGATACTGAGTTAAAGAAATTTTCTATTTTTGAATCCTCAACTTTTTGAACCATATCTTTAAAATTTGACTGCATTCATCTTCTAGAATGCCTCCAATTATTTCCATTTTGTGATGGGCACTTTTATGTTTTGATAAGTCAATTGAGCCACCCAATCCCCCTCTTTTCTTATCGTAAGCCCCAAAAATAACTTTACCCATTCGTGCTTGAATAAGAGCAGATGAACACATAGTACAAGGTTCTAAATTTGTAATGATAGTACATTCATTAAATCTCCAATCATTTTTTATTAGAGATGCCTGCCTAAGTGCCATTATCTCAGCATGACCTAATGGGTCTTTATTTATATTCCTCCTGTTTACCCCTCTACCGATACATCTTTCTCTCTCATCTAAAATTATTGAACAGATTGGTAACTCAACTTTTTCAATTTCTTTTGATCTTCTTAATATCGATTTCATCCACGTTCTGTATTTTAAGTTATTTGTTTCTATATGTTGATCTCTATTACTATTTCCATTTTCAAAAATATACCTCATTTACAAATATTGAGAATAAACTTATTAATAGATATCTTATCTGATGACTGAAGATTTATTTAATAATAAAAAAGATATATACTTCCCTTCGTATCTAGGGACTAATGACAACTTGATTACTCTTCTTAATAGAACAAGTCAAACTCTTTGCGACTGGTTTTCTAAAGCTGATAAAAATGGTCCTTTACCTTTTGATGATAATTTCAAGTGCATTATGCCTGAGGAGGATGGCAGCTCTGCAGAAGATTTATTTTCTGAGATCGAATCACTTTTGAATAATTCATTTAACCCCGTTCATCCTGGCTCATTAGCTCATCTTGATCCCCCACCTTTAATTTTCTCTATTTTAGGAGATTTAATTGCTGCTGGTTTAAATAATAATCTTCTTGCTTACGAGTTATCTCCAAGTGTTTCACTGCTTGAGGATTCATTATGCAAATGGTTCGCAAAGAAAATAGGTTTTAATGATTCGTCAGGGGGTATAGTTGCTAGCGGTGGTACTTTAAGTAATCTGAATGCACTCATAGCTGCTAGAAACAATGCTGGACTAAGCTCGAATCCTAATTCTGTATTACTTGTTAGTGAAGATGCTCATTCTTCCTTCATTAAATGTATGAAAATAATGGGTCTTGATGCTAAAAATCTTGTCAAGATTAAAACTGATAATCAAGGTCGTATGGATATAAACAATCTTAGAAAATCTTTAGATAGATGTTTAACAGAAAATAAAAAAATTCTTGCAATTGTGGCCACCCTTGGAACAACCGTAAGGGGAGCAATTGATCCTATTAAAGATATAAGTAAAATATGCAAAGATAGAAATATATGGTTTCATATCGATGGCTCAATTGGGGGTATATTTGCTGTAACTTCCCTTCCAATTGAAGGTTTAAATAATATTAATAAGGCTAATTCAATAACAATTAATCCTCAAAAAATAATAGGCATTACGAAGACTTCATCTTTGTTATTGGTTTCAAATATGAGTACTTTAAAAAATACATTTTCTACTGGACTTCCATATATATCAGCTAAAAAAAATATTATAAACAGAGGAGAATTAGGCATACAAGGTTCTAGACCTGCTGAGGTTATAAAACTTTGGCTTGGATTACGATTTTTAGGTCTAAAAGGAATTGAAGAAATATTAAGATCATCAATTAAAAGAAAAGAATTTTTTATAAAAAATATTTGTAAAAATACATTCGAATTATATTCAGGTCCATTACATATCGTTTCGTTCTTACCAAAGACTCTTTCACCAGAAGAGACAGAATTCTGGACTCAAGAAAAAGTAAATGAACTAATGAAAAATAATTTTATGCTTTCTAGACCACAATTTAAAGGTAAATATTATTTAAGAGCCGTCATGGGCAACTACAATACAGATGAGTCTCATATAATAAAACTCTTGAATTTATTAAATGATTATCTATGAATATCGGTAGACCAAAAATCATTGCAATAGTAACTGGGTTTATATCTATAACGATTTGTATTATTTACTTACTTTTTATAACTGTCTTTGATTTCAGAACATATCTAAATGATCAATTATCTAATTTTACATAGGAAATGGAGGCAAGCTTTTATTTGATTTAAAATACTTTTTTATCTCAATTTTTGAAATAGCTTCTTTTACGAAGTTATTTAAAAGGTCCTCTCTTTTACTTATTCTGTAGATCTTATCTACAACTTCTTGAATTCCTCCATCTCCCCAATCTTGACCATTTTTAAAGTATTCCATCAAACTTAGTCCAACTATTTTTATTAACCAGCCTGCCGTAATTGATTGTATTGATTTAGAAATAATTATTTTAGTCAAACTTGTAGCTAAAGCAGGAGAAATAATGGCGAGCCCACCTTTTAGTATTCCTTGTTTAGCCAATGCGCTTAACAATGATTTAGATAGATCTTTGGCATCTTTTTTAGTAAGCTTTATCTCATAAATTTTTGATAATTCCATTATCATTTGCAGATTAACCGATGTAGTAGTAAGAAAATCTACAGCTGGAAGTGGATTAACTAGTATTACTCCTCCCGTTACCCACATATATTTATTAATCACTTTATTTGACAGTAAATATCTTTCTTCTTGTATGAAATTTTTACTTTTAATACCTAATTTATTTGAGCGAAAAAGGATATTATCTGCCAATAATTCTTCCCCATTATTATCAAGTGTTTCAATTATTTCTTTAAATAAACTTCCGACATCGGGGACTAAATTAAGAGCATCAGATTTTACATAAAGGGGTTGTTGAGGTACTGCAATTGTTTGAATAACGGAAATTTTATTTTTTCTAGCCGATGTTATAGAAATTATATTTTCTTTAATAAGGTTATTTTCATCTCTAGACCTTAAATCACATTTGTTTAGCACTATTATAATTTTTTTTCCAATTTTCAATAATTCTTTAATTAAATAGTTTTCATATTTATTTATGTCCTGATCTATCACAAAGAGAACTAAGTCAGAATTTGATGCTTGAATAATTGTTGCTTTTTCTCTTTCTTCCCCTAACTTAGAAGGTTCGAATAATCCGGGAGTATCAATTATATTGATGTTTCTTTTTAAGATTGGGATACGAATTTTATAGTTATTAATTTGCTTTGTTGTTCCTATTTTAGCTGAAGTTTCTCCAACAATATTTTTCAATAAAGATCTAGCTATTGATGTTTTGCCTGAGGAACCTGCTCCAAAAAGAGTTACATTATAATCCCCTGTTTTTAGTTGTGACTCTAGTTTATTTTTTTGGTAATTTAACAATTCAACTTTTACTTTATCATTAATTTTTTTATTTATTTTCTCGACCCCTTCCAAACTTATCTTG
>CACNAI010000044.1 GCA_902618335.1 uncultured Prochlorococcus sp.
AGAAAATTTCAAAGTTATGAAAATTGGAATTAATGGGTTTGGAAGAATTGGCAGATTAGTTTTCAGAGCATTATGGGATAGAGCTGATATAGAAATAACTCATATAAATGAAATAGCAGGAGATTCGAATGCTGCTGCACATCTACTCGAATTCGATTCGGTCCATGGTAGATGGGGGAAAGATATAAAGGTTAAAGAAGAAGAAATAATAATTGATGAAAAGAAATTAGCCTACACATCTTTTAAAAATTACCTTGATGTTCCTTGGGAAAAATCTTCTGTAGATATTATTTTGGAATGTACAGGAAAGAATAAAAAGCCAGACAAACTAAATCCCTATTTTGATTCTCTTGGGATGAAAAGAGTAATAGTAGCTTGTCCAGTAAAGGGAATTGTAGCTGGAGAGGAATCACTTAATATTGTTTACGGTATAAATCAAAGTCTTTATGACCCTTCTAAACATAAATTAGTAACTGCAGCATCTTGCACTACAAATTGTTTAGCTCCGATAGTAAAGGTAATCAATGAAAATTTTTCAATTAAGCACGGCGCTATTACAACTATCCATGATGTTACCAACACTCAAGTTCCTGTAGATTTTTATAAAAGTGATTTAAGGAGAGCAAGAGGATGTATGCAAAGTTTAATACCTACTACTACTGGATCTGCTAAAGCTATCGCTGAGATCTTCCCAGAATTAAAAGGAAAATTAAATGGGCATGCAGTAAGAGTTCCTCTACTTAATGGGTCTTTAACTGATGCAGTTTTTGAATTAAATAAAGAAGTGACAACTGAACAAGTAAATATGGCACTAAAGGAAGCTTCAGAAACCTATTTAAAAGGAATTCTTGGCTACGAAGAAAGACCTTTAGTTTCTGCAGATTATGTAAATGACTCTAGAAGTTCAATAGTTGATAGTTTATCAACGATGGTTGTTAATTCAAATTTGTTAAAGATATACGCTTGGTATGACAACGAGTGGGGTTACAGCTGCAGACTTGCAGATCTTACTGAATATGTAATCAAAAAAGAGATTTAATTTATGTCTTTATGAAGTTATCTAATATTCAACAATATAGTGTTGTAACAGCAAACTATTGGGCGTTCACGCTTACTGACGGCGCATTAAGATTATTAGTTGTTGGTCACTTTCATGAGCTAGGTTACACAACTCTACAAATTGCTTTACTTTTCCTTTTTTATGAGTTTTTTGGAATAATTACTAATCTTTATGGTGGCTGGATAGGAGCAAGATATGGATTAAGGCTTACTTTATGGATTGGGACTATCCTGCAAATCATCGCTCTTTTTATGCTTATTCCAGTTAAGGAAGATTGGCCGGTAATTTTTAGTGTCGCATACGTTATGGTTGCTCAAGCAGTTAGTGGAATAGCAAAAGATTTAAACAAAATGAGTGCTAAAAGTGCTGTTAAGACAGTAGTCCCAGAGACAAATGATGGCAATGATACTGGCCAAAAACAACTTTTTAAATGGGTTGCTATTTTAACTGGATCTAAAAATGCTCTTAAGGGAGTTGGTTTTTTCTTGGGTGGACTTTTATATAAGTTATTTGGATTCAATAATGCTGTAGGAATTATGGGTTTTGGACTCTGCTTAGCCTTTTTATTGACATTAATTTTACCTGGAGAAATTGGCAAGATGAAAACCAAACCAGCTTTTAATGATCTTTTTTCAAAATCAAATGCCATAAATATTCTTTCTGCAGCAAGATTCTTTCTTTTTGGAGCAAGAGATGTTTGGTTTGTTGTAGCTCTTCCAGTATTCCTAGATATGGCATTTGGTTGGGACTACATGGAAATAGGATTATTTCTTGGGGCCTGGGTAATAGGTTATGGAATTGTTCAGGCTTCTGCTCCAGCAATTAGAAAGATATGGGGCCAGAAAGAAAGTCCAGATCGTAAAGCTATCCAATTTTGGAGTGCCGTATTAATGGTAATACCATCTTTGATAGGAGTCGCATTATGGAGAGAAAGTTCTCCATCAATAGCAATAATTTTAGGACTTACTATTTTTGGATTTGTTTTTGCAATGAATTCCTCTACACATTCTTATATGATTTTGGCCTACTCTGATAATGAAAAAGTCAGTTTAAATGTTGGCTTCTATTACATGGCAAATGCTGCTGGAAGACTAGTTGGAACATTACTATCTGGCTTACTATTTATGATTGGGAGAAATCCGAGTATTGGTCTTCAATATTGTCTTTATTTTTCATCACTTTTAATATTCTTATCTTGGATTTCGAGTCTTAAATTACCATCAATCAAACAAAGCTTATCAGCTCCATAAAGACTAATTTTTAGGAATTAGAATATTTTAATGGCAAAAATATCCTTAATTGAACTTGCAAAAACTTTCCTAAAAATTGGTATTTTAAGTTTTGGAGGACCATATGCTCATATTTCTTTATTCGAAGATGAACTTATAAATAATAAAAAATTAATCTCTACCCAATCTTTTGAAAAAGGTATTGGTTTATGTCAATTGCTTCCAGGGCCAATATCCACTCAATTAGCAATATATATAGGTCTTAAAATTAATGGTTATCTTGGTGGATTGATATCCGGTATATGTTTCATTATCCCAGGATTCATTTCGGTATTAGTTCTTAGCTTTTTTTGGCAAATTTATTCAGGATCAGAATTTCTAAATGATTTAATTTATTTTAATCCTCCTATTATTGCAGGAATAATTTTTTCATTTTCATTAGTTCTTTTAAAAAAAAGATTAAAGTTAGATCGAGTATTATTCTCTAGCTCAATCTTATTTCTACTTATATTTGCAAAATATAATAGTATTCAATTTCCTCTCATAACAATTCTTACTATTGCAGGTTTGATAAATATTTTCTTACAGCAATGGAAAAATATTTTTTATAGCTTGGTTCCTTTATCTATATTTTCAACAACCTCATTTTTAACTAGCTCAATCTTTTTGTATATTGCCAAGTTTTATAATTTTTTAAAGCACTCTACAAACTCAAAGTTTTTAATAGATTATCTTAATCTGTTTTTTTTCTTCTTGAAATCGGGACTTTTTATTTTTGGAGGGGGATTAGTAATCATTCCTCTAATGAGTGATTATGTTGTCTCACAAGGATGGTTAACAAATAATGAATTTATAGATGGGATAATGATTGGCCAGATAACACCTGGTCCTGTCTTATTAACTACAAGTTTTATTGGATACAAAGCTGGGTTTTCGGTCGGAGGAATAAATGAAGCTTTAAAGTATTCATTTGTATCAACTTTTGCAATTTTTTTACCAAGTTTTTTATTGATTTTTGTTTTTGGAAAAGCCTTCATAAAAAACAGAATTAAATCGATTAATTACTTTATCGAAGGAGTGATCAATACAATTCCTGGAGCAGTTATTTTCTCTGGATTTAATTTAATTGAAGATAGTTTTTCATCAAAATTCTTTTTAATTAGCTCTATTTTTATAGTTTTAATCTCTACACTATTATCTTTTTTTAAAATAGTTCCAACATACATACTTATCCTTTTTTCTTTAATATTAGGTTTATCAAAATATTTATTTGCATAAAAAAAAGGAGGAAATAAATTCCCCCTTTTAAATGTTTTTCTTACGGTTTATTTACCGATTCTTTTTACAGCAGCTCTTGATT
>CACNAI010000045.1 GCA_902618335.1 uncultured Prochlorococcus sp.
CAATAGCTACTCTCGTTGTAAGTCTCTTAATGACAGGAATAACTTTTTTTGCACTTAATAGTATTCAAAGAGATGCAGGAATGAACGATACTAGATACGCTAGAGATCTTGGATTATTGTTATCTGGGAATGTCACAGAATTAGTTGCCAATAACCAAAAAAAAGAAATTTCTAATGTTGCGGAAAAGTTTTGGAGATCAAGTAGAAATTTACGTTATATATTTTTTACTGATGCTGAAGACATAGTTCAGCTTGGAATACCGATTAGTGCTACTCCATCAAGCTCTGATAGTCAATTCCAGCTAACTAGGAAATTAAAACTACCATCAGAATTAAAGAAAAGACCACAATTCCCATTAGTCAGGCAGCATGTTACACCTCAGGGTCAAGTAACAGATGTATTTGTCCCAATGCTTTGGAAAGGTAAATATCTTGGAACTTTAGCTTTAGGGGTTACACCTAACAAGAAAGCATTAGCCAGTGCAGCCCTAACAAAGGAAGTTACCGTAGCAGTCTTCATATCTATTTGGGTTTTAGTGATACTTGGAGCTGTATTCAATGCACTTACAATTACTAGGCCTGTAAGAGAGTTAGTGAGAGGTGTTAGAGAGATTTCAAAAGGAAATTTTAAATCTAGAATTTCTTTACCTATGAAAGGTGATCTAGGAGAACTCTTAAATGGATTTAACCGAATGGCCACTCAATTAGAAAATTATGACGAGGCAAACATTGAAGAACTTAAAGCTGCTCAAATAAAACAGGAATCACTTATTGCTACTATGGCTGATGGTGCGATATTACTGGATTCGGAAGGTAAGATTGTACTTACGAATCCAACTGCGAAAAGATTATTTCGTTGGGAAGGACGATTCTTAGAAGGAAAATATATATTAAATGAGATTCCCGAAATTTTATCTAACGACTTACACACAAATATAGAATCTATACTAAACAGAGAAAAAGAGAAAGATGATTTAAGGTTTAGCTTAGGAGAACCAGCAAGAACTTTAAGAATTGTTCTGCAATCAGTCTTAGATACAAACAAAGTGGAATTAAAAGGCATCGCAGTCACAATTCAAGATCTAACAAGAGAGGTAGAACTTAATGCGGCACAAAATAGATTCATTAGTAATGTTTCGCATGAATTAAGAACACCTCTTTTTAACATTAAAAGTTACGTAGAGACTTTACATGATTTGAAAGATCAACTCTCCAATGAAGAACAAATTGAATTCCTAGGTATAGCAAATTCAGAGACTGATAGGCTTACAAGACTTGTAAATGATGTATTAGATTTATCAAGATTAGAGTCAGGGAAAATAATTCAACTAGAGGAAATGGACATAAAACCAGCAATAGAGCAGACTCTCAGAAATTATAGACTAAACGCCGTAGAAAAAAATGTTTCTTTAGCACATGACATAGAAGAAAATATCCCTCCTATTCTTGGAAATTTCGATTTACTTTTACAAGTTTTTGATAATTTATTAGGTAATGGATTGAAATTTAGTCCAAAAAACAGCAACCTAATGATAAGAGCATATACCTGGCCAGATTCCTGTCCTGCTTTTCCTCCGAGTACTAATATTGATGGAGCGCCTCAATGTGAGTTAGTTTCCCCATTACCAAAAGTAAGAATCGAGATTGCTGATACAGGTTCTGGCATATCCCAATCTGATCAGGAGAAAATTTTTGACCGTTTTTATAGAGTAGAAAATGCCGTTCATACTGAGCAGGGAACAGGTTTGGGATTATCTATAGTCAGAGGAATAATTGAAAAACATGGTGGAGAAATTCGAATGGCTAGTGAATTAGGAGTTGGAACGACCTTCTGGTTTGATTTGGCTTTGGCACAATCTGACAAAGATGAATTATTGACTCAAACTATCAATAACTCAGATAATTTTTCAAGTTCTGAAGTCAGTAAAATCTAATTTTTATCTAATCCTTTAAAAACATTCTGAACATTTTGATCAGGAACAACTCTATGGGGGGCGCCACTAAATATCTGTTCAAAGTTAGAAAAAGAATCTTTTATTTCAGGGCCTTTGTTCGTGATAATAAATTCTCTTATTCTTTTATCATGCCATGATCCCCGCATTTTAAAAACATTTAAAGCTCTAGCCATCTCTCCTTTTATCTCTACATATTGGAGTAATAATATAGTATCTGTAATGGTTGAGATATGTGAATCAGTAATTGAATGACTTCCCATAAATTCTTCTGCAGTATTAGTGAAAAAGCCAGCTATCTCTTCCTGTTTGGTATAACCTGTAACTGCGATTACAAACTGTCTAAATGCATTTAAACTTACACCTCTAGCCAATGCGGACAGAGAATCTATTGCCATTCTCTTGGGTTTAAATTGATTAATTTGCGTTTTTATGATTTGCAAGTGATCTTCTAAACCAGTTGATTCAGGATAAGCACAAATAATTTTTAACAACCCATCGCTTTCCATCTTTTCAAAATCTATCCCCCAACTAGTAGCATTCCTAAGCAATTGAGCCCTAGATTCTTCATATGCGAATAGTATTGCTCTTTCATTATTTCTATAGGCATCTTCTACAAATTTTGATACGAGCATTGTCTTACCTGTACCGGTAGCTCCTGTGGCGAGAATAATAGAATCTTGAAAATAACCTCCCCCACACATATCGTCGAGGTCTTTAACTCCAGAACTTATCCTAATATTTGAAGATCTTTGCGTAAGTCTCATCGCTCCAAGAGCAAATACACTAATGCCATCTATCCCCATAGTGAAAGGGTATTCCCCTTTCATATGTACAGTACCCCTTAACTTCAAAACTTCTAAAGTTCTTCTTCTCTTCTCAGACTCTAAAACGTTCCTTAATAAAACAACATTATCAGAAACAAATTCTTCTACACCATACCTAGCAATAGGTCCGTAATCATCAACCCTTTCGGTAGTCATAACTGTTGTAACTCCTATTTCTTTTAATCTCGCTATTAGTCTGAAGATTTCTCTTCTAACGACGTAAATAGCATCATATTGCTGAAAAACTGCAGTTATTGAATCTATCGCAACTCTTTTAGCTTTATATTTTCTAATTGCGTAACTAATTCTTTCAATGAGGCCAGATAAGTCAAAATTACCTGCTACATCTTGACCGTCAGGATCCGGAGAAGCATCCAATATAAATAATTTATTTTGGTCAATTAATTCTTGTAAATCCCATCCGAAGCTAGCAGCGTTTCTTATTATGTCCAAAGGTGACTCTTCAAATGTAACGAAGATCCCAGGCTCATCAAAATTGCA
>CACNAI010000046.1 GCA_902618335.1 uncultured Prochlorococcus sp.
AAAATATAAATTTTACAGAATATAAAATAGATGGCGACGAAGATGCCAGAGCATTGATGATTGAAAGAGCTGATGGTAGAAGAACATTACCACAAATATTTATAGATAATGAGGGTATCGGAGGTTGCGATGATCTCTACACATTAGAAAATGAAAATAAATTAGACGCATTATTAAACTAGATCTTATGAAATTTCTATTCGTGATAGATCCAATAAAAAATATAAATCCCTTAAAAGATTCAACTGCTGCTTTAATGCAAGCATCATCAAAAATAGATATTGAAATCTGGAGTTGCACTCCTCAGGACCTTGAAGCTAGAGGAGATGAAGTATGGGCATCTTCCGTAAAAGTTGAAGTAAATCCTTGGATTTCTTTCAAAGATAATGATTGCATACCTCTCGCCGAATTTAATTGCATTTGGATGAGAAAAGATCCTCCTGTAAATGAGGCTTATTTATATGCAACTCATCTTTTAGAAGTTGCCGAAAGAAAAGGAGTAAAAGTAATAAACAAACCCTCATCTTTAAGAGCATGGAATGAAAAGCTAGGTGCTTTGAGATACAGTCACTTAATGGCACCTACAATAGTTGCGAGTAAGGTAAAAGATCTTATTAATTTTGCAAATATAAATAATGAAGTAGTCATAAAACCTCTTGGAGGAAAAGGTGGTCAAGGTGTTATAAGGATAAATAAAAATTCTCCAGGTATTAAATCAATCATTGAATTAATCACTTCTCAAGAAGAATTACCCGTTATGATGCAAAAATTTATTCCTGAAGTCATAGAGGGTGATAAAAGAATAATTATCGTAAACGGTGAAGCAATTGGATCAATAAATAGGATTCCTCAAGGAGGAGATTTTAGGAGTAATTTAGCAATGGGAGGAAAGGCTGAACCAACATTATTAACAAAAAAAGAAAAAAGTATCTGCTCAGAATTATCTCAACAATTCAAAGATGAAGGTTTATTTTTTGTAGGTATTGATGTAATAAATGGAATGCTTAGCGAGATTAATGTAACCAGTCCAACAGGTTTAAGAGAAATAGAAAATTTATCTAATAAGAATGTTTCACAGGAAGTTATTGAAAAATTAGTTGAAATTATCTAGGGTTTTTAGCGAAAAATATTTGGTTTACTATAGATTCAAATTTTAATTTAATCTCATCTATTTCTTTCTCTAAAACGGAGCCTGAAACTATACCTGAACCGGCAGTAAATTCAATATTTTCTTCAATATACCTAGCTCCTCTTATTGCTAAAAGAAATGAAGCATTTCCTGATGAATCAACCCAACCCATTGGAGACGCATAATTTCCTCTATGAAAAGACTCAAGAGTGTTTATCCAATCCAATGCTGCATTTTTTGGGTAACCACAAACAGCAGGAGATGGATGTAAGTTTTTAAGCAATTCAAAAGGACATATGTTTTCAACTTTAGAGAAAATGAGTGTTTGCAAATGAGAAATATCTCCAAATGAATTTACCTTAATATCACTTTTTTCAAAGTTTTTTATTTTTGAAACTTCTAAACATTTAATCAAATACTGTGTTACGTAATTATGTTCCTTTAAATCTTTAGTACTTTTTAGGAGTTTCTTGTAATTTGAATTAGTAGAGATAGTTCCAGCAAGAGCCTCCAAAGTTAAATTAGGTTTATTAAAAGAAAATAATTTTTCTGGAGATGCTCCAAAGAAAATATCCTTACTATTTCTTTTCCAAACATATCTGCATGTATTTGGATGATTCTTTTTTAATCTTTTTAAAGTTTCTACTAGATCTAATTTATCTCTACATTTTATTTTAATCCTGTTCGCTAAAACTATCTTTTCGAGAATACCTTTTTCTACTAATTGAATTCCTCTATTTACTACTTTTTTCAAACTTGTATTAGAAGTTTCTAGGGAGTGCAAGAAATCATCAATAATAGGTAAATCAAAACTAGTTTTTAAGCTAGATGATTTTATTAATTCTGAGCCAGAATTAATAACTTGATTTCTAATTGTCCATATTTCTTCAATTAATGTTCTTAATGATGATTTACCATCAACATGACCATTGATTCTTAACCAGCAATTCTTATTACTTTTAATAATTAATATTTTTGGTAAGATAGCTTCCAAAATAGGGACATCAGAAGATAAATTCTTATTATTCAAGTTTTCAGAAAAAGAAAATAAATAAATTATTTTTGAAAGTGCAGTATTATGTGATTCATTAGTTAAGTTAATTAAATTTTTAAAATTCTCAGAATTAAACTCTTTTGCCACCTCAAATCTTTTTGGACCATCCAAAGTAACATATTTACATTTCTCAAAAGCAATATATGCAATACCATTAGATTCCTCCCAAAATGAAGAAAACGGATATTTATTTATAAACAATTCATATACTTGTAATAAATCAATACAAGGAATCTCAACACAAATACTTACTAATCCAGAATTCTCCACTTTCTTATCGAAAGAGGAAAATACATCTTTTAAAAAATCTGTTAAGTTTAAATCATTTTTCATTACTTATTGAAAATAACTAAAAATCATGCAATAAAGTAAAAAATGTAACTCAATTTATAAACTACTTTTAATAATGATCGAATTTTGCAAGTTAAATAAAAATGGACGAAGATAAAAAAAAATTATGGAAACAAGCGATTAAATGGCCTCTTTATTCTGTTGCCATACTTCCGGTTTTAATAACAGGGGCTTATATACTCAATCAATATGAAAAGGTAAAAATTTATAATTTGATTGCATTTACTTTAGCTGCAATTTTTATATTACTTTGGGAAAACCTAACTAATGATTTATTCGACGCAGAAACAGGAATCGATGAATTTAAATTCCATTCAATTGTAAATCTTATAAAAAATAAAAAAATAATTTCATTTATTGCATATACATCTTTAGTGATTGGTTTATTAATAATTTCAATTATTTCAGTATCAACAAGTATGAACATTTTGATTTTGGTGGCG
>CACNAI010000047.1 GCA_902618335.1 uncultured Prochlorococcus sp.
ATAGTAGTTTTTATTTATCATTTGCAATTTATTCATCTTGGTCTTTCGGATTGGTTTCAATATTAATTTCTACAATATTTTTTCTATTATTTAGCAAGCTTAATTTGAAAATAAAAAAAATATCTAGATTGGTTTTAAAAGAATCAAAATTTTTGACGCAATCAAACATTCAATTTTTTCAATCATTTAAATATTTATTAAGCATAAATAAAATCAGAATATTTGATAATAATATTAAATATTCAGTTTCAAAATTAGCTCAATCTCAAAAAAAAATAGGAATGGCTACTGGATTGTCAACTTCTTTAAGAGAGCCTTTCTCAATAATATTCGTATTGTTATTTATATGTTTTAATAGTTTGTTCTTGAAAAACAATATTGCAAATTTATTAGCATCTGCATTATTTTTTTATAAGTCTATTAATAGTGTTACATTAATACAATTAAATAGACAAAAGCTTTTTGAGAATATTGCAAGTTTAGAGGTTGTAAATTCTGAATTTAATTCTTCTATTAAAAATAGAGAAGAAAGTGGAAAAATAGAAATCAAAAAATTCAAAAAAGATATTAAATTTAGAGATGTTTATTTTAAATACAAATCAAATAATAGTCATACCCTTAAGAATATAAATATTGTAATTAATAAGAATAAAACAACTTCTATAATTGGCAAATCAGGTTGTGGTAAAACTACTTTAATTGAATGTATAACATTAATAAATAAACCAACTATTGGAAATATATTTATAGATGGGTTAACTAATAAAGAAATCAATCTCCAATCATGGAGGGACAATATAGGTTATGTTCCACAAAGTCCATTTATTTTCTCTGATACTATTGCAAATAATATTATGCTGACTCCTCTAAATATTCTGGATAAATCTAATTTAGAAAAAATAAGATTTTCTGCTAAGCAGGCCTTTATAGATGATTTTGTACAATCTTTACCACAAAAATATAATACCAAAATAGGTGATGGTGGTTTTGAGTTGTCTGGTGGACAAAGACAAAGAATATGTATTGCTAGGGAATTATTCAGGAGGCCCTCTATCCTAATTTTAGATGAAGCTACGAGTGCACTAGATAGAGAATCTGAAATACGAATACAAAAGAGTTTAAACTTAATGAGAGGCAATATGACTATTATAATTATTGCTCATCGATTAGAAACAATAAAATTTAGTGATAATATAATTATTATGGATAAAGGGGAAATAATTGACGGTGGCGATTATGAAACTCTAGCTAATAAAAAAGGTTCTTATTTAAATTATGTTCTGAATTTATAGATATTAAAAAATGGATAATAATAAGAAATTGCTATCTAGTATTTCAGATTTATTTTTATTTTCTGCTTTATTCCCTTTCGTTAATTTTAATTTAGTTCCTGTTGACACTCAACCATTTACTTTCTTGATAGGCATATTTGGGATTACATTTTCCTCTTTAAAATTTTATGCCAATAAAATCTTTAGATTATCTGCTTTATTAATAATTATAGGATTAATATTTGCATCATCAATATCATCTGGAGAAAGCTATTACTTATATCGAGGAATTTATAACTATGTCTCTTTTATATTTTATTTATTTATATTTGCTTACTTGTACAAATATGATTTAGTAAAAAATAAATTGATCGTTTTAGCAAACTACATATACATTCTATTCGCTATATTACAAATATTCTTTCCTAAATTAATTAATTTATTCGTATCATCGAGGGTTAATAATACTTTTTACATGGGACGAGGCCTTTCTTCCTTAACTCCGGAGCCTACTCATCTAGGGGTTATTTTAATTCTTTTATCAATTCTTATTTTTATTAACTCAGGCTATAAATTAAAGAAATTTGCAATTTTACATACCATAAATTTGTTATCAATTTTTCTAATTAGTAGATCTATGTCCATAATCGTAATCATATTAATGGCATCAACCTTATTAATAGTTTTCAACATTACAAAGTTACTAAATAAAAAGTTCTTTAAATATTTTTTGGGATTAGTATCTTTTTTTTTAATAGGAGTATGGTACTCAATAAAATATCAAACGAGGATTTATAGGATTTTAATTAGTATTAATATTAATGATTTTTTTGTTAGCCTTCAAAATGTTATTAATGCTGATTTAAGTATCTCTAATAGACTTCAACATTTTGTAATACCAATACTATCTTTTTTTAGGGACTTTGGATCTCCTCATGCATTTGATGATATAAATCAGTCAACTTTATTAATTAATTCCGAATTAGAATTTTTTAATCAATCAACTCAAGCTTTTAAGATTATGTCATTTTGGGGGGATTGGATATATACTTTAGGCATTTTTGGGGTTATATCTTTATTTATAATCTTTTATCCTCTATTTTTAAAGAAATATTCATTAACAAAAAGTCCATTAATTATTTTTATTACTTTATTAATAACATCCGTTCCAATTTCATTACCTATTGTTCCTGCTGTAATAGCTGGCTTTTATTTTAAAAGAAAAGTCTAGATTTTATTTTTATTTGGATTAATTAATGATTTTATAATTATGATTATTAAATATACATTTAGTGATTTATAAAATGAAGGATATTATCGCCTTAATAGAGTTACCCACGAAAAAATATACTAATGGCATCTCTGAATCAAATTCTAGATTTTTAAAAGAATTAATGAAAAAAAATGAAATTCTTCTTTTGGAAGATAAACCCTTTTATTCCGTTAATAATTATTCTATTTCTAAAGTTCTTTCAATAATAAATTTTATTTATAACTATCTTTATTTAATTTTTGTTAAATCGAGAAAATTATTCAGACGCTCAGATTTTTTATATATGGTTTTATCTGTAAATAC
>CACNAI010000048.1 GCA_902618335.1 uncultured Prochlorococcus sp.
AGAGCTTTAGCGCTAGAAAAACCTGCTACACCAAGAGGAGTAATACTTGCTTCTGCTCCTCCACATATCATGGCATCAGCTTTTCCTAGTTGGAGTAACCGATAAGAATCACCAATTGCATTTGAACCGGCAGCGCAAGCAGTGGATACAGAGGAACTTGGCCCTTTTGCACCCAATGCAATAGCGGCGAGTCCAGTTGCCATATTGGGAATCATCATTGGCACTGTAAATGGACTGACTCTTTTTGGTCCTTTATGACTCAATATTTGAGCTTGACTTTCCATTGTGAGTAAGCCTCCAACCCCAGAGCCAATAATCACTCCAATTCTTGAGGCATTAGCTTCAGTAATTTCAAGTCCGGAATCACTAAAGGCTTGCTTAGCTGCAATAACTCCAAACTGGGAAAAACGATCCCACCTTTTGGATTCTTTAGCTTCAATAAAATTCGCAGATTGAAGATTTTTAACTTCTGCCGCAAATCTGCAAGGATGATCTATCGGATCAAACAGAGTAATATCCGAGACTCCATTAGTTCCCTTCTGAAGACCCAGTAAATATTCATCAATGTTGTTACCAATTGGAGTTACTGCTCCGATACCGGTAATAACTACTCGATGCAAATTTGACATCCTTGATTAACCTTTTTTTTCTTCGATGAATTTAACTGCATCGCCAACTGTTGCAATGCCTTCAGCTGCTTCATCTGGGATTTCAATATCAAATGCTTCCTCCAGAGCCATTACTAATTCAACGGTATCTAGAGAATCAGCACCCAAATCATTTTGAAAATTTGAATCTGATTTTACTTCTCCTGCTTCAACGCTTAATTGCTCTGAAACAATAGAACAGACTTTTTCGAGGATTTCTTGTGACATAGTTTATGGAATTTACTAATTATCTATAAGATTTTATGCCCTAGAGTTAACAAGAGTGAAGCATATCTTAATTTTTTTAATTTCTTTGTAAGACAATAGTATTATATAACGAGGTTCAAAAGACAATTTTTACATGTCACACGCAGTTAAAATTTACGACACTTGCATTGGATGCACCCAATGTGTAAGGGCTTGCCCACTGGATGTTTTAGAGATGGTTCCTTGGGATGGATGTAAAGCTGGCCAAATTGCCTCATCTCCAAGAACTGAAGACTGTGTAGGCTGCAAAAGATGTGAAACAGCATGTCCTACAGATTTCTTAAGTATCCGCGTTTATTTGGGAGATGAAACTTCAAGAAGTATGGGCTTAGCTTATTAAACTTTATAGTGCAGTTTTAAGAGAGTCCATGTTTTGATGGATACTCATTTTTTTTTCATATAATTGAAAAAAAATGATGTATGTGCGGAATAGTTGCTGTTACTGGATATAAAAAGGCTTTGCCATTACTAATTAATGGTTTAGAAAAACTCGAATATAGAGGCTATGATTCAGCAGGAGTTGCAGTAATAGACTCTGAGAAAAAAACTATTAGTTGTAATAAAGCAGAAGGAAAACTCATAAATTTAATTAATGATCTTAATGACAAGAATATCCCAGGTACTGTAGGCATAGGTCATACTCGCTGGGCAACTCATGGAAAACCTGAAGTTAAAAATGCTCATCCTCATATCGATAGTTCAGGAACTATAGCAGTTGTACAAAATGGCATTATTGAAAATTTCCAAGACTTAAAAAATAAATTAGAGAAAGAAGGTATTATTTTTAATTCTGATACAGACACCGAGGTAATTCCTCATCTCATTCAAAGAGAATTAAATACATTAAGTAAACTTAACCTTGAGAATAATGGATCAACATTATTAGTAGCCGTCAGAAATGTAATATCCGATTTAGAGGGGTCTTACGCTTTGGCAGTTTTATGGTCTGGGGCACCAACCTCTCTTGTAGTTGCAAGAAGACAAGCACCTTTGATCATTGGTTTGGGAGAAGGAGAATTTATATGTGCAAGTGATACTCCAGCTATTGCAAACTTTACAAACATTATTTTGCCTATGGAGGATGAGGAAATAGCGCTTTTAACTCCTCTTGGAATAGAAATATATGATTCAAACAATGAGAGGCAATATCGTAATCCAGTTTCTTTAAAAGTCTCAGAGCAAATAATAGATAAGATGAATTTTAAGCATTACATGTTAAAAGAAATATATGATCAACCAGGAACTGCAAAAAATTGGTTGGAAAATTATTTAATTAAAAACTTAGAAAATGGTCAATATCAAATTAACTATCCATTTGATACTAAGTTTTTTGAATCAATTGAGAGAGTTGAAATTATTGCTTGTGGCACGAGTAAACATGCTGCAATGGTGGGCAGCTTTTTATTAGAACAATTCTCAGGAATACCTACGAATGTCTTTTATGCCAGCGAATTTAGATATTCCCCGCCTCCACTACTGCCAAATACATTAACTATTGGAGTCACGCAATCTGGAGAAACTGCAGACACAATTGCAGCTATCGATATGGAAAT
>CACNAI010000049.1 GCA_902618335.1 uncultured Prochlorococcus sp.
TTAGTTCCATAATTAATAAAATATTAGATTTAGCTCCCCCTGTAATAATTGGTCTTGCAGTTGACATCGTTGTAAAGGAACAGAATTCATGGATTGCTGGTTTTGGTATAAAAGAAGTTCCAGCACAATTGATTTTTCTTGCATTTGCCTCAGGAATAGTTTGGTCTGGTGAATCCTCTTTTGAATATTTATATTCGATTTTATGGAGAAACTTGGCTCAGCTATCGCAACATAAATTAAGAATAAAAGCTTATGAGCATATCCAGGAATTAGATATGGATTTTTTTGAAAATGATAATACTGGAAGACTATTATCTATTTTGAATGATGATATAAATCAACTAGAGAGGTTTCTAGACCAAGGGGCTAATCAGATTATTCAGTTATTTATAACTGTCTTAATTATTGGAGGCACTATGATTTTTGTCGCTCCAAAAATCGCTTTATTTGCTTTCTTTCCTATTCCAATTATATTTTTAGGATCAATTAAATTTCAAAGAAAGCTTGCTCCAAAATATAGAGATGTAAGAAATAAAGCTGGACTGTTGGCATCAAGACTTAATAATAATTTAAGTGGAATTCTAACCATAAAAAGTTTTACTAAAGAAAAATGGGAACTAAATAGATTAAATAAAGAAAGTCTCGATTATCAAAGAAGTAATAAAGCTGCAATAAAATTATCTTCTGCTTTTATCCCTCTTATAAGATTTGCAATCTTATTTGCTTTTATAGCGATTCTATTAATTGGAGGTTTCCAAACTTGGAATAAGACACTTGATGTAGGAACTTATAGTTTTTTAGTATTTATTACACAAAGACTATTATGGCCTTTAACTACTTTGGGGCATGTTTTAGATGATTTTCAGAGATCTATGGCTTCAGTAAATAGAGTAATTGATCTCATAGATACGCCCATAACAATAAAAGATGGAAAAATAAAAATTGAACCTAAAGATATCAAAGGAGAAATTATTTTTAATAACGTAAATTTTAATTATCCTGGACGAGATTTAACTTTAAAAAACATAAATTTTAAAATTGAAAATAACTCAACATTAGGCATTGTTGGTTTAACAGGTTCTGGGAAAAGTACAATAATAAAATTACTTCTTAGGATTTATGATAGTAATAATGGGTCAATATCCTTGGATGGCATTTGTATTAAAGAAATAAATTTGAGGGATTTAAGAAAGTGTATTTCTTTAGTAAGTCAAGAAACTTATTTATTTCACGGCAGTGTACAAGAAAATATTGCTTATGGCTCAATCAACCCAAGTCTTAAAGATATCATTAAAGCTTCAAAGATTGCGGAAGCTCATAAATTTATTGAACAATTACCAGATGGTTATAAAACTATTGTAGGGGAAAGGGGTCAAAGGCTTTCAGGCGGACAACGTCAAAGAATTGCCTTGGCTAGAGCAGTTTTAAAGGATGCCCCAATATTAATACTGGACGAAGCTACAGCCTCAGTTGATAATGAAACAGAGGCTTTAATTCAAAAATCATTATCTAAAATCACCAAAGAAAGAACAACTATAGTAATAGCTCATAGATTAAGCACAATAAAAAATGCGGATAATATTGTTGTTATTGATAAAGGTAAAATAGTTGAAAGCGGAAAACATGAAAAACTATTAGATCAGAACAAAATATATGCTGATTTATGGAATGTTCAAGTAGGAATCTAATATAGTTTTTCTAAACTATATTAAAAAGTTAAATGATTTAATTACATTATTAAACATACCGTCCACTTTATTCCATCTCTCTTCATTTGTTCCCACAGCGAAAGTGTAAAGTGTTCCTCTATCAATTACGACAGTAGCTAATTCATGCCTGGCCTGTTCATTTAAATTTAATTCATACTCTAAATCATAGAAAATATGATTGGATGCCTCCCTCTTATTTGCATTTATAAGTTTCACTTCTCTACCTGAACCTTCGGGAGCAATGACTTTATCAATTAATGTTTGACCAACTTCACTTGGGGGTCCTAATTGCTCTAATTGAACATCTTTATTTACGTCAGAAATAACTAAACTTAATGTCTCATTACTATTTATTAGATCATGATAAATAATT
>CACNAI010000050.1 GCA_902618335.1 uncultured Prochlorococcus sp.
AAGAATTAGAAAAAGGCTCCTATTCAATTTGTCATGCATGTGGAATGCCAATTTCAATTCAAGATCAAGAAAGAAAAGAATATAGAAAGGGAATCCAATGTCATTTCTGCATAGACCAATTCAGTGATGATGATAGAAAAAGGTTTGAAGAAAGACAAAAACAAATCGATAGATTAAAAGTGGAAAATCATAAAATCTATAAGGACTAATTTTCAAAATCATGAAAGTTGAAGAATTAGAAAAATTAGCAGGCACCATTGGATTATTAATTAAAATTCAAGTTAGAGAAACTCTTGGATTATGTTTCTTTAGAATCGTTATAGCAGAACAAAAAGATAACATAATTAAGATTTGGGCTGAAATGAAAGGTTGGACTTATTTAAATAAACAAGGTATTCAACTTGATACATTAAGAATCCTTAGTAAAGCTCCTGCTTTTGTTTCAGAATTAATATGGGCAACAACTATGGCTTGGGCAATTGAAAAAAAATCAAGCAACAAAGTAAGACTTTTAGCTATTTTTGATAGTGAAGGATATAGTAAAAAACTTGTAAGATATTTCAAGTTAATAGGATTCAAAATTGTAAAAGAAGTTGGTTCTAGCCCAGTGGATCTTTTATTAAGATTGGTTTGGGGAGGTGCAGGTACACTTATGAACGGGGAATGTATTTCCATACTGAAAAAACTTGAAAAAAAACTCTCTTTAATTAATGAATGTTAACCCGCATGATAACTACTTCTTACTAAAGGGCCAGAAGATACTTTTTTGAATCCTAATTCCTTAGAGAAGCGATATAAATATTCAAACTCTGATGGATCCCAATATTTCTTAACTTCCAAATGATTGAATGAGGGCCTTAAATATTGGCCAATTGTAATTTGATCACAATCAATTTTTTTAAGATCATAAATTGTATTTTTTATTTCATCCAATGTTTCACCAAGACCTAACATAATGCCTGATTTAGTTTGAATATGAGGCGCAATATCTTTTGACTTTTTTAGTAAAATAAGAGATTTTTTGTAATTTGCACCCCTCCTAACTTCTTTTTGCAGTCTTTCAACAGTTTCAAGATTATGATTAAAGCATATTGGATCTTTTTCTAAAATCATCTTCAATCTCTCAGTCTGAAGGTTATTAGTTTCATCAAAATTTTTGCCCCCACCCCATAAATCAGGAGTTAAAACCTCTATTTTAATTGTTGAATCAATTTTTCTAATCTCATCAATTGTAGATATAAATAAATTTGCACCATGATCAGGGAGATCGTCTCTAGCTACAGATGTCAAAACAACATATTTTAAATTTAGTACTTTCACTGCTTCAGCGACTTGATTACATTCATCAATATTAATAGGACTAGGTCTACCTTTATTTACCTGACAAAAAGCACATGAACGAGAACATATCGATCCACCCAATAAGAAAGTGGCTGTTCCTGAGGCATAACATTCCGCTCTATTTGGACATCTTGCTTCTTCACAAATAGTATGAATATTTGATTTTTTGATGAGTGTTTGTATTTTTTCGAATTCTGAAGCTTTACTAATAGGAAATTTAATCCAAGAGGGGAGTCTTAAGATTTTTTCTTTATTGATTAGATTATTGTCTCTCATTGTCTAATTTAGTTTAGTTCTTCCTTCTAAGGCCCTAGCAAGAGTAACTTCATCCACATATTCAAGTTCACTGCCCATTGGGAGGCCATATGCAATCCTCGTAACTTTAGTAAAAGGGGCTAACAATTTTCCAATATAAAGACTTGTTGTATCTCCCTCAACACTGGGAGTCAATGCCAATATGATCTCATCTATTTCAGACTTGCTAACTCTTTCTACCAAGCTTCTTATTTCTAGGAGTTCAGGGCCAACAGAATCCATTGGGGATATTAAACCACCAATAACATGGTAAACACCTTTAAATTCTCTGGCGCGCTCCAATGCAAGCAAATCTTTGGTTTCTGCGACTACACAAATTAGTTTTTGATTTCTTTCAGTATTTTTACAAATTTCACATTCATCTTCTGAAGTCAAATTAAAACATTTTTTGCAACGACCA
>CACNAI010000051.1 GCA_902618335.1 uncultured Prochlorococcus sp.
TTTTTTATTAAGTGATCTCTCTAGCGGCATTTCAGGCCAAACAATTTATGTTGATGCGGGTTACTGCATTAATGGAATGTAAACTAAGTTTTTTTGCATAAAAATGTCATCTCTAAGGCAATCTGAAATAAAAAGAAAAACGAATGAAACAGATATTTCTGTATTTATAAACTTAGATGGAAATGGAATTTCTGAAATTGATACCGGGATACCATTCTTAGATCATATGCTTCATCAAATTTCCAGCCATGGTTTGTTCGATTTAAAAATAAAAGCAATAGGAGATACCCATATTGATGATCATCATACAAATGAAGATGTAGGAATCGCATTAGGCAAAGCATTTTCAAAAGCCTTGGGAGAAAGAAAAGGAATAAGCAGATTTGGACATTTCTTTGCCCCATTAGATGAAGCATTAGTTCAAGTCACTTTAGACTGTTCTGGCAGACCTCATCTATCTTATGATCTTCAATTAAATGCTCCAAGAATAGGAAATTATGATACTGAATTAGTAAAAGAGTTTTTTATTGCCTTTGTAAATAACAGCGGTATTACTCTGCATATAAATCAAATACGAGGTAGTAATTCACATCATATAGTTGAGGCTTGCTTTAAAGCTTTTTCCAGAGCACTGAGAATGGCTACCGAAATAGATCAGAGAAGATCTGATTCAATTCCAAGCAGTAAAGGAATGCTAGAAAAAGAATAAAATAGAAATTTTTTCAAATCAGCCACAATTCAATTGATTTTTGGCGAAGATAGATAAAGTAATTTCTTCGTTGTGACTAACTTACAAGATAAAAAAATTGATAAAATTAAAAGTTTTAATAAAGAAGATTGGTCAAGTGCTTATCAAAATGTAGAAAAGGAGC
This sequence comes from uncultured Prochlorococcus sp., assembly GCA_902618335.1. Classification (GTDB taxonomy): domain Bacteria; phylum Cyanobacteriota; class Cyanobacteriia; order PCC-6307; family Cyanobiaceae; genus Prochlorococcus_A. Next base: position 873 of record CACNAI010000051.1, read on the forward strand.
TAACTAAAAAGCCTCTTACAGTTAGCAAAGGCGATAATATTAAAAATTTAAATGGAACATTATTAAGAAATGGACCAGGAATATTAGAGAGAGGTGGGCAATGGGTTCATCATCCTTTTGATGGTGATGGAATGATAACATCCATAAAGTTCGAAAATGGTCAGCCGTTCTTAACAAATAGATTTGTTAAAACTAAAGGCTATTTGGAAGAAGAAAAGATAAATAAATTTATTTATAGAGGTGTTTTTGGGACACAAAAAAATGGAGGGATTTTAAATAATGCATTAGATCTAAAATTCAAGAATATCGCTAATACTCATGTCGTTAAATTAGGAGATGAAATTCTTGCATTATGGGAAGCAGCCGGTCCACATGCAATGGATCCTAATAGTCTTGACACTATTGGTTTAACAACATTAAAAGGGGTACTCAAGCCTAACGAAGCATTCAGTGCCCATCCTAAAACAGACCTAAACTCAAATGCATCTTCAGAACTTTTAGTCACTTTTGGAGTACAAACCGGGCCAAAAAGTACCATTAGATTAATGGAATTTAATAATGCTGGTACAAATTCTGGAAAGCTCATTTTCGATAGAAAAGATACCTTTAATGGCTTTGCATTCCTTCATGATTTTGCAATTACAACTAACTGGGCAATATTTTTACAGAATGCTATTGATTTCAATCCTCTTCCATTTGTAATGGGTCAAAGAGGAGCAGCACAATGTCTAAAGTCAAACCCAAATAAAAAGGCAAAGTTTTTTATCATCCCCAGAGAAAGTGGATTATTTAGAGGTCAGCCACCCTTAATAATAGATGCTCCAGAAGGATTCGTTTTTCATCATGTAAATGCATTTGAAAAAGATTCCAAAATCATATTAGATAGTATTTTTTATGATGATTTTCCATCAGTTGGTCCAGACGAGAATTTTAGGGATATTGACTTTGATAAATATCCAGAAGGAAAACTGAAAAGATCAATTATCGATCTAAAGAAAAAAACTAGTGAACTTGAAACTTTAAGTGATCAATGTTGTGAATTTGCTGTTGTTAATCCTAAAAACTTAGGATTAACAGCAACTTTTAGTTGGATGGCATGCACATCTCAAAAACTAGGGAACGCTCCACTTCAAGCAATAAAAAAAATAAATTTAACTTCTAAGGAAGAGATTTTTTG